>JAKAUH010001065.1 GCA_021818605.1 Planctomycetota bacterium | reverse complement strand
ACCCGGAACGTGTCGTACTTCTGGTGCTTCAGCTCGCCGGCGAGCCCTGGGTTGCGCTCGACCTGGAGGAACAGCTTGCCGTCCTTCGCCGAGATCGACGCCTTGCCGAGCACGGGATGATGGTAGACGCCCGCGTAGCCCGAGGGCTCGAGGCTCGGCCGCATCGACCTGGCGGATCGCTCCTTCTCCTCGTCGTCGCGCTGGCGGCGCATCCGCGCGTTCCGGGCCCTGAGCATCGCGGCATTCCGGTCGGACGGAGGCAGGTCGAGGTAGGCATCGACCACGTGATAGGGCAGCACGTCGTAGAATTCCTGCTCGTCGTAGTTCGTGACCACGACGACGCCCAGCCGTTCCTCGGGCACGAGGATCGTCAGCGAGAGCATTCCGTCCAGGCCGCCACTATGGGTGACGAGCAGCCGTCCGTGATACTGGCGCAGCCCCCAGCCCAGCCCGTAGGCTGAGAAACTCAGCTTGCCCCCGGCGATCCGCGTCGCCTGGAGGGTCTGCGGGGTCCGCGTCTCGTTCACGATCCCCGCCGGGACGATCCGCTTGCCATCGAGCGTGCCCTCGTTGAGCTGGAGGCGGATCCATCGCGCCCAGTCCTCGACGCACGAGTTGATGGCCCCGGCGGGCGCCGTGTTCTTCGTCTCGCGATAGGCGACCGGCACGATCTTCCCCTTGACCAGGGTGTGCGGCCGGGCGACGTCGTCCATGCGCTCGGTCGCGCCGAGGTCGGTGTTGGTGCGATTCATGCCCATCGGTTCGAAGAATCGGCGACGGAGGGTCTCTTCCCACGATTGTCCGGTCACCGCGGTCAGGATCTCGCCCGCGGCGACGAACGCCAGGTTGCAGTAGCCGAACTTGCTGCGGAACGAGAACTCGGGCGGGAGGAACTTCACGCGCTCGAGCACCTCGCGGCGCGACAGGTCCGAGCCGTACCACATCAGGTCGCCCTGCCAGGTGCCCAGCCCGCAGCGGTGGCAGAGCAGGTCGCGCACGGTCAGCTCGCGGGTGACGTAGGGGTCGGACATCTGGAACCACGGCAGGTACTTCGTGGCCGGGTCGTCCCAGTCGATCTTCCCCTCGGCGACCAGGAGCCCCAGCGCGGTCGCGGTGAACGCCTTGGTGTGCGAGGCCATCGCGAACATGGTCCGCGGGGTCACCGTCTCGGGCTTGCCCAGCTCGCGGACGCCGAATCCGCGCGAATGCACCAGGCGGTCGTCCTTGACCACGGCGATCGCCAGGCCCGGGATCTTCCAGTCCTTCATGGCCGATTCGATGTAGCCGTCGAGCCCGCGGAGCGGGTCCGTCGACGTCGGCGTGGACGACGTCCGGGTGTTGCGATCCGACTTCGTGGCGGTGGCGGCCTGGCGGGAAAGCGCCGGTGCCGGGATCAGGGCCAACCAGGCCAGGATCGCGGTCAGGGCGAGGGCAGCGGGCGCGAGCCAGCGCGGCATCGGGATCCTCCGGGGCAAGACGGGGCCGAGGGTGGCCGGGTGCGTGAATCGTATCGAAGGATGATGGCGGAGAACGGCCGTGCTGGCAAGGAGGTTGTTCTGGCCAGGCGGGCGCCGGGCGGCCGTTCAATCGGGCGGGACGAGCTCGGTGGCCGACTCGTATCGGTCGGGGTCGTAGCCCAGCAGGTGCCGCTGGCAGATGAGGAGAGCGACGTTCGGCGGCACGTCGTCGACCCAGGTGGGATCTCCCTCGCGCAGCTTGCGGTAGACGTGCGGCGAGAGGATGCCGAGGAACTCGGGCTTGTAGTTGGTGATCGGCTGGATGTGCCCGCTGTCGACCAGGAAGTTGTACAGGTGCTGGAGCTTCGCGGACAGCCGGAAGTCGGCGACGGTCGCCGTGACGCCCGCCTCCGGGTCGAGCAGGGGATACACGTAGAGTTTCAGGTCGTTCTTGAACATCCGTCCGAAGGATTCGAGGATGCCGCCGGCCAGGTGGTTGTAGTACTTCTCCTCGAACAGCTCGCGGAGCGTCGGAATGCCCATCACCAGGCCGATGAGCTTCTGCGTGTGGCGCTGGAGGTACTGCGCCAGGCGGTAATACTCGCCGAAGCTGGAGATCATCACCGGCCGGCCGAGGGTCCGGATGAGGTCGACGCGGTCGAGGTAGTCGCGGTCGTCGATCACGTCGCCCTGCTGGAGGTGCCGCAGGGTCATCTCGGCGACGACCAGGATGTCCTCGCCCTGGTTGGCCGGCTCGCGGGCGAACTGATTGAGCGCGCAATGCAGCATGTCGACGTTCTGATTCGTCAGCGGCCGGAACCGGCCCCGGACGATCAGGATCGGCTTCTTGTAGAACACCTCGGCGGGCTGGACGACCTTGCCGTCGGGCGTGAACATGGTCGCCTCGGTCAGGCCGCAGTGGACCAGTTCGAGGCTCATCAGTCGGTTGTCAACCCCGGCGAACGCTGGCCCGGAGAATTCGATCAGGTCGACGTCGATCCGCTCGGAGGATAATCCATCGAGGAGGTGGCGGAGGAGCGTCACCGGCTGGGCGTCGTAGAGCGCGGCGTGGACCAGGTTGACGCCCAGGATGCCGACGGCCTCCTGCTGGAGGGTGGATTCGCGATCGAGCAGGCTGACGTGCAGCACGATCTGCGACGGCGGGGAGCCGGGACAGTTCTGGAACCGGATGCCCATCCAGCCGTGCCAGTTGTCCGTGCGGGTGTAGCTCTTGGCGGCGATCGTGTCAGCGAAGACGAAGAACCGCGTGCTCTCGCCCCGCTTGCATGCCAATCGCTCGGTCATCAGGTCGAACTCGTACGCCAGCATCTTCTCGAGCCGGCCCCGGCTGACGTATCGCCCCGCCGCGCCGTAGATCGCATCGGAGACGGTCATGTCATACGCCGAGATGCTCTTGGCGATCGTTCCGGCCGCCCCGCCGACGCGGAAGAACCACCGCGCGACCTCCTGGCCCGCCCCGATCTCGGCGAACGTGCCGTACTTGGAGTTGTCCAGATTGATCCGGACAGCCTTCTGGTGCGTGTCGAGCAGCTTGTCGTCCATTGTCGATCTGCCCCGATCCTGGGTTCTTTCGCCGCAGCCCCGCCGTCCCGCATGCCGGCCGGGCACCCCCACATCATAAGTCCGCCAGCGGACCCGGCGCAAGCCCCAGGCACCCGGGGAAGGCGGATCGTTGGAGCGTGACGCCCGGCCGTTGTATGATGGCGTCCACTCGCGACCGACCGACCAGCCCGACGGCCCGGTTCCAGGCGAGGGTGATGGGGCCCATCAACCTCCGACCATGAACATCCTGTTCGTCCACCAGAACTTCCCGGCGCAGTTCGGCCACATCGCCCGGCACCTCGTCCGCTCGCGCGGCTGGTCGTGCTCGTTCGTCTCGAAGACGCCGGCCGGTGTGGTCGACGGCATCCGCAAGATCGCCTATACCACCGAGGGGGGTGCCCGCGAGACGACCCACTATTGCAGCCGGACTTTTGAGAACGCCGTGTGGCACGCCCACGGGGTCTACCAGGCATGCCGCGCCCATCGCGACCTTTGCCCGGATCTGATCGTCGGCCACAGCGGATTCGGCTCGACGCTCTTCCTGCCCGAGCTTTATCCAGGCGTTCCGATCGTCAATTACTTCGAGTTCTACTACCATCCCCATCAGTCCGACATGGACTTCCGCCCCGAGTTTCCCCCCGCCGAGATCGACTTCCTGCGCGCCCGGGCGCGGAACGCGATGCTGCTGCTCGACCTGGAGAACTGCCGGCGCGGCTACAGTCCGACCCACTATCAGCGCTCGCTGTTTCCCGAAGTCTATCGCCCCAGGATCGACGTCATCTTCGACGGCATCGAGACCGACATCTTCCGCAAGAAGAAGGGCCTCCCGCGCCGGATCAGCGGACGAGCGATCCCCGACTCGACCCGGATCGTGACGTACGTCAGTCGCGGGTTCGAGTCGATGCGCGGGTTCGACGTGTTCATGAAGGTCGCGAAGGCGATCGGTCGCCAGCATCCCGACGCCCTGTTCGTCGTGGTGGGCAGCGACCGTGTGTGCTACGGCGGCGACGAGCGGCACATCCGCCACACGACGTTCCGCGAGCACGTCCTCGCCCAGGATGAGTACGACCTCGACCGGTTCCTCTTCACCGGGCTGTTGCCCGTCGACCAACTCGTGGATGTCCTGAGCCTGAGCGACCTGCACCTGTATTTCACGGTTCCGTTCGTGCTGAGTTGGTCCTTGATGAACGCCCTGTCGTGCGGCTGCACCGTGCTGGCCTCCGACACCGCACCGGTCCGCGAGATGATCGATGACGGCCGCAACGGTCTGCTCCGCGGCTTCCACGACATCGAGGGCCTCGCCGACGCGGCGCTGGCCGTCCTCCGCTCTCCGGCTGATTTCCGTCACCTCGGCGTCGAGGCCGCGCGACGTATCCGCGAGCATTACGCCATTGACGTGACCCTCCCGCGCCTGGTCGGCCTGTTCGAGCAGGCGGTCAACTAGCCCCGCGCCAGGACTGCCCTGAGCGGCGATCCGGTGAGGGAATCAGCGGCCCGCGGCCCAAGCTGTCGGGCCGATTCGCCCTGGATCCGGAGTCGGCATGAAGTCTGCATGGTTGTTCATGATGGGCTGAGTTTCTCACAGGGCGGATCGAGGTGCTGGATGAACAAGAAGAAGCGTGAGGTCTATCGGAAGCAACTGAATCAGCTTGCGGCGCGGCTGGCCGGGGATATCAATACCCTGGAGGATCAGGCCCGCTCGCCGACGGGCGGCCAGGCCGCGGGCAACCTGTCCAACGCCCCCATGCACCTCGGCGACCTGGGGACGGAGGTTTATCTCCAGGAGCTCAATGCCACCCTGCTGGAGAACGAGGAGTATCTTCGCAACGAGGTAATGGCGGCGCTCGAGCGGATCGACGATGGGTCGTACGGCACCTGCGAGAGTTGCGGGGTCAGGATCATCGAGGAGCGGCTCGAGCTGATACCGTACGCGCGTTATTGCACTCCCTGTGCCGAGACACTCCAGTCGGGCAAGGACATCAACCTGAACTCGGGCCGGCCGCGCGACCCGGGGGACACCTATCAGTCGTTCGACGTCCGGGTGGATTCGGCGATCAAGGGTACGGATTACACCAGTCAGCCGGTCGGCAATGGAAGCGGCACGACCGGTGGGATCGAGGCGGAGCAGGCCGACATCCACGCGGCGGGCACTGCCGGCGGCGGAACGGCGGAGGGCGGCCTGGCGGGCACCAACGTCGGCGAGGGCGACCCCGGCAACGCCGACCTCGAGGACGCGATGGGCAGCAGCACCCACGACGTTGTCATCGAGGCCGATCCTGAGGATACCATTCTTTACTCGGGTCCGTCCGGCGGCGCCGTCGGCGGTACGCCGGCCGGCAAGCGCGCGGTGGGTGGTAAGTCCCGCCGTCGCGGCATCGCGCCCGATTGATGGAACTGATATCGGGCTGGCAGCGACTCAGCCAGTGATAAGAGGGATGGGCAGGTCCGCTGACGTCAGACCCGGCGGGGACGGCCGAGGCCCGCCCTGATGCATTGGCCGATCACCCGCGGGAGAGCACGGGATGATTCCGGGCCAGTCGCCCGGCCTGGTCACCGGCGCCCGGGGGCTATCGGTCGGCGGCAGATTCCAATCGAATGGCAACCTGGAAAAGATGCCCCACCAAGGGAACTGAGGAATTGACAGAAGTCTTGCGTGCAGTTAATCTCCCACCTGTGATCGTAACATCCTGGGCATGCAATGTTTGCGTCCGTGGCCCAAAGGAGCTTCGAGCGATCCGCCGTGCCTCCTCCTGGTATTCAATTTGTGCACGGCATTTGAGCATAGTGTGGGTCCCAATGACGCGGGGCGTCGATTTCCGATTGACCTTCGCCGAGCGAGAGACATCTATGACTAAGAAACGCCTTCTCCTCGCTCTCGCGGCTGCAGCCGGTTTGACAGTGTGCGTGGCGGCAGCCCTGCCCTGGTGGGCAAGCTACAGAGCGACACGGCAACGCGATAGCCACGGATACTCTGTAGGGCTCAGAGAAGGCGAGAGGCCGCGACCAACATTAACGATTCTGGAACCCACGACCCCGGCCGTTTGCAAGGTTGGCGAGAGAATCAGAGTCGTGATTCGATGCGAGTTCGCGAGCGAGTCCGGGCCGCCTTCGGCGATTCTCGGATCTCTCGGCCTCAATAAAGCAATTCGTGAGTCACGAATCTTCGATATTCGGCCGGATGGCCCGGGTGTTTACACGGGAAGTCTGGAGTTTGATCCTGTCAAATTGCCGGGTAAATACACAATAGCCGCGAAATGTATGGATTACCTGCAGTCGCCCCGCGGCGAAAAACCCCGGAGCGAGATCACCGCCGAGGCCGAAGTCCTGATCCAGGTGGGCCCAAAATGATATTAAACGACGACGTTCGTGCTTCGCGGTTGCCGATCACCCGCGCGGGATTGACGCTGGTCGAGGTCGCTGTCGTGATCGCGATCATCGGAATCCTTATTGCGATCCTGATCCCCGCAATCCAATCGGCCCTCGAGGCTTCGCGGCGAGTCCAGTGTGCCGCCAATCTTCGTCAGCTCGGATTGGCGGTGAACCAGTATCAAGGGGTATGCGGCGTATTTTCGGCTGGCAACAATAATCGTGGGTATTCATTTATTTTGATGATTTTGCCATATCTTGAGCAAAAGCCACTCTACGATTCTTTCAATTTTTCGGCGGCGGCCTCCATGCTGCCGCCCTCCCCTAACGACACGGCAGTTCACGTGACCCTTGGGCTTCTTCATTGTCCCTCCGACCCTCGGTCGTTGGCGATTCCGGGATCGACCTGCTACGCGGGGAACAAGGGGGCCGGATTTTGCGCAGGCGGTCCGAACGGTACGTGTGACAACGGGGTCTTTATTGCTCCCCAAAGTTCGCCAATCGGCAATCAATCCATCAGCGACGGGGCGTCTTCGACGGCGATGATTGCCGAGTGGGTGGTCACCCCGGCCCACCTCGCCAAGATCAACCCCCGCTGGTTGACTTATTCTGTCGCCCGTCACCTCGTTGCGCCAGACCAGTTCGATCTCTTCGTGGCTGAGTGTCACAACGCTAGCGCGGCACAAGCAGCCCCAGCGATGGGAAAAGGGGGAGAGTGGTTTCGCGGAACCTACCCCGAAACCCTCTACAACCACGTCGAGGTTCCGAATGACCACAGCTGCCTTAACGGAGGCAGTTACGTGCAACAGGGTGCCTGGACTGCCGGGAGTCTGCATCCGCAAGGGGCGAATATTCTCTTCGTTGATGGGCATTGCGGTTTCGTCAGGGGATCGGTGGCAGCGAAAGTTTGGCGAGCCCTCGGCACGCGAAATGGGGCCGAGGTCATCTCGGCGAACACGTTTTGACCGACCTGACGGCGGCGAACGGCGAACGTGGGAAGGCCGGGGCCCTCACGCTATGGCGCGTGGTGTTGGAACAACGCGGATTCCAGGCCGGCGGGTTGGTCTGGGAGTTACTTTGCAGCCGTGCATTTTTGCCAGAGGAGTACCCTTCGATGAGCGGATCTCGAGTTGGGAAGACGATCGTTTCGTGTCTGGTCGCGATGTCATTGGCGTCCACCAGTGCGAGCGCGGGTGATTACTCGATCTCCATCACCCAGCCGGCCGCAGGCAACACCTTTGAGGTGAGTGCTGAGTGTGCCGTGCTCGGCCTGACAGATTGAACATATGTGTGCAATGATGAATAAATCCCAAATGTGTTCATCGGTATATTGGATGAAAACTGTGACATTATAAATATATATTATTTATACGCAAGTTTATGGTGGTTCTCGGGATCATTCAGCTGCCAATGCGTGCTTTCAGGAATGCCGGGTAAATGCACTATTATTGCTTACGCATACGATAACATGATGTCGATGGGTCCGATTGCGGCTGTCGGCGTGACAATGACTCTGCCGCCTCCTCCGATGCCATGATCTCGCGGGGAGAAGATGGGTCCGGGACCTGTACAGCCTCCCTCGGAAGTGAAATCCCGTGCCGCCCATCCGTCTCGCGGGGCCGACCTGTACGCCGGCGAGAATGAATCTCAAGCAGGTCAGGTTTTCCAGCCCGACGCTCAGGCCCCGTCGGGCTGGAGGAGCGTGAGCGGATTTGCTATTGGCGCAGGCGATTTGGGCAGGGGCTTTGCCTCTCTCAGTCCGCCCAGAAACACGCGTCTCGACTTGGTGCCTCACGTTAGCCGCGCCGCCCGGTATACTGGGGAGCGATGTTTCCGCTCTTCAGGACCGGGCGGGGCGACCACGGGGAGGTGCTAACGATGCGTGGAAATCTGGCGAGGACTGTGGGATTGGCGATGTCGGTCGGCATGCTCGCCCACCTGGTGACGATCGGCGCGTCCGGTGCGGCGCGAGGCGATGATCACGTCGTCCAGACCAAACCGGCCCCGACCGAGAAGAAGCCGGCGTCGAAGCCGAGAATCGCCGTGTTCCGGCTCGCGGGCGATCTGACTGAGCTACCTCCCGATGAGACATTCTCGTTCGGCGCCGTCGGCGGCACATCGCTGCGCGACCTGGTCGAGCGGATGAAGAAGGCCGAGAAGGATGCCGACGTCAAGGCCGTGGTGTTCCTGCACGAGGGCGGCTCGATCGGCGCCGCGCAGGCCGAGGAGCTTCACGCCGCGATGGCCCGGCTCCGCGCCGCCGGCAAGGAGGTTTATGCCCACGCCGACTCGCTGTCGACTCGCGAATACGTTCTGCTCTCGGGCGCCTCGCGGCTGAGCGTCGTTCCGACGGCCGACCTGGCGATCACCGGGCTCTTCGGCGAGGCGCCTTATCTTCGCGGTCTGCTCGACAAGCTTCACGTGAAGCCCGATTTCCTTACCTGCGGCGCGTACAAGAGCGCCGGCGAGATCTTCGTCCGCGAGGGGCCCAGCCCCGAGGCCGAGGCGATGCAGAACTGGCTGCTGGATAGCGCCTTCTCCTGCGCGCTGGCCCTGATCGCGAAGGGGCGGAACGTCACGGCCGAGAAGGCCCGCGAGTGGGTCGACACCGGCCTGTACACGGCCGACAGGGCTCGTGCCGCCGGGCTGATCGACGCCGTCGAGCACCGCCAGGACTTCGAGGCGATGCTGAAGAAGAAGTACGGCGCCGACCTCGTCTTCGACAAGAAATACGGCCAGAAGCAGCAGCCGACGCTCGACCTGTCCTCGCCGTTCGCGTTCTTCAAGCTCTGGGGCGAGATGATGGGCCAGGGGCAGAAGAAGGGGCCGTCGAAGCCCGCCGTGGGGGTCGTGTACGTCGAGGGGCCGATCGTGCTGGGCGGCGGTCAGGCGTCGCTGTTCGCCGAGGGCGCAGCCGCATCGAGCAAGATCCGCAAGGCCCTCGACAAGGCTGCGCGGGATGACTCGATCAAGGCCGTGGTGCTGCGGGTGAACTCGCCGGGCGGCTCGGCCATCGCCAGCGAGATCATCCTCGACGCCACTCGCCGGGTGAAGGCGAAGAAGCCCTTCGTTGTCTCGATGGGCGACGTCGCCGGCAGCGGCGGGTATTATGTCGCGTGTGCGTCGGACGTGATTTTCGCCGACGAGTCCACGATCACCGCGTCGATCGGTGTCGTCAGCGGCAAGTTCTCGACGACGGCGATGTGGGAGAAGGTCGGCATCCACTTCAAGACGTACAGACGGGGCCGCAACGCCGGATTGCTCGCCTCGGGCGAGCCGTGGACGCCGGAGGAGCGCGAGCGGCTCCAGTCCTGGATGGACGAGGTCTACGGCGTGTTCAAGGGGCACGTCAAGGCGATCCGGGGCGGGCGGCTGGCGAAGCCGATCGACGAGCTGGCCGGCGGCCGGGTCTTCACCGGCAAGCAGGCGCTTGCGCTGGGCCTGGTCGACCGGCTCGGCGGTCTGCACGACGCGATCGAGTTCATCGCCGGCCAGGCCAGGCTGACCGACTACGAGGTCCGCGCCGTCCCCTCGCCGAAGAACTTCCTCGAGCAGTTGATCGAGGAGGCCTCCGGCGCGTCTGACGAGACGCCGGACGGGGACCTGCGGTTCCGTCCGGTGGCTGGCGAGACACCGTCCCTGGTGGACCTGGCCATGCCGCTGCTTCGCGGACTCGACCCGCACCGGGTCGCGGCTGTCACCGACGCGCTCCGGCACCTGCAGCTCCTCCACAGTGAAAGAGTGCTGCTCCTGATGCCCGAGGTCGCCATCCCACGGTGACGCCGCCAGCTCGCGGAGACCGGGCGGGGATGGGCACGGAGGCCCGCCCCGCTTCTCTTCGGAGAATCCCCGCCGCCAGGAGACCGTCGCCGTGATCCAGCCCGCCCGCGCCGTCCTTGCCGTGATCCTCGTCCTGTTCGCGGTGTCTTCATCGCCGGCCCAGAACGCCTTACGCTCCGGTGAGCAGCTGGGCCGATCCAGCGGCGACGCGGGGCAGGGGGGGCGCGGCGGCACCTGGCCCTTCGTGCCCCAGCGCGACGCCTTCCGCACCGAGGCCCTGTTCGACCTCCGCTCGATGAACGAGAGGGTCGCCGGCGAGAGCGGGTTCGTCCGGCTCGCGCGCGACGGCAACAGCTTCGTCCGCGGCGACGGGCCTCCGCTCCGCTTCTGGGCCGTGACGACCGGCGCGCAGCACGATCGCAGCCCCGCCGAGCTCGCCCACCACGCCCGCTTCCTCGCCAAGCGCGGGGTGAATCTGGTCCGCCTGCATGGACACCTCGAGTCGCACGACAAGAGCCCCCGGCTCACCGACCCTGACAGCAAGGCCATCGATGAGGCCTGGCGCCTGGTCGCCGCGATGAAGAAGGAGGGAATCTATACCTCGATCAGCCCGTACTGGGCCGCCGAGCTGAAGCACGTCCCCGCGTCATGGGGAATCGAGGGCTGGCCGGAAGGGCAATCGCCCCAGGGTCTACTGTTCTTCAATTCAAGGCTCCAGCAGGCGTACAGGGCCTGGCTCAGGGCGCTGCTGTCGCCGGCCAATCCGTACACCGGCATCCCGCTGGCGAAGGACCCCGCGCTGGCGATGATCCACATCCAGAACGAGGACAGCCTGCTGTTCTGGACCGAGCAGGCCATCAAGGGGAAGCAGCTCGAGCTGCTGGGCAAGAACTTCGGCGAATGGGCGAAGAAGAGGTACGGCTCGATCCCCGCCGCCCGCCGCGCCTGGGGCGGCGAGTCGATGCCCGAGGACGACCCGTCGCGCGGCATCCTGGGCATCCACATAGTCTGGCAGCTCACCCAGAACAACTCCGGCGGATTGAAGAAACGGCTGGACGACCAGCTCCACTTCTTCGCCGACACGATGCACGCCTTCAACGCCGACGTCGCCCGGTTCCTTCGTGAGGACCTCGGCTGCCGCCAGCTCATCAACGCGGGCAACTGGAGAACGGCCGACTCGATCCGGCTCAATGACGCCGAGCGCTGGTCGTACACGGCCAACGAGGTTCTGGCGGTCAACACCTATTACAGCCCCATCCACATCGGCCCCGACCGCGGCTGGCGGATCGATCGGGGCGACCAGTTCGAGAACGTCTCGGCGCTCCTGAACCCGCGGGCGTTCCCGCTGAACGTTCGCCAGGTCGCCGGCCATCCGATGATGATCACGGAGACGCACTGGGTGCCTCCGCTCGGTTATCAGTCCGAGGCGCCCTTTCTGACGTCGGCGTATCAGTCGCTCACCGGGCTGGATGTCGTCTACTGGTTCACCACCGGCGAGACCGAGTGGTCAACCCAGGACCGCGCCGCGTGGGACTCGGCCTCGCGGGCCAAGTGGGCGATCGCCACGCCGATGATGCTCGGCCAGTTCCCGGCCGCCGCGCTGATGTTCCGCCGCGGCGACATCGCGCAGGGGAAACCGGCAGTCGTCGAGCACCGCAGCCTCAGGCAGGTCTTCGAGCGCGTGCCGCCGATCATCGCCGAGGATCCGGGCTACGACCCGAACCGCGACCTCGGCGACTCGGCTCGTCGGTCGCACCTGGCGCGCGGGGTCGATCCGCTGGCCTATCTTGTCGGCCCGGTCCAGGTCGTTTACGGCTCGGACCCGCCGAAGACCCGTGTCGCCGAGCTGTCGCGCTGGATCAACCGCCGAACGCAGGTCGTGCGAGCCGACAACGGGCAGCTCGCGTGGGACTACGGCCGCGGTCTCTGCACATTGCGAGCCCCGGCCGCGCAGGGCGCCAGCGGTTTCCTTGGGAAGGTCGGTCCGATCGCACTGGGCGACCTGACAATCCGGTGCGACAACGACTACGCCACGATTCTCGCCGTCTCGCTCGACGGCCAGCCGCTGGCCAGAAGCGCCCGGATCCTCGTGCAGGTCGGCACCCAGGCCCGGCCGACCGGCTGGGCTGACCACGAGGCCGTCTTCCAGGCTGACGGCGGCAAGCAGACCGTCCACGGCCGGCAGATCGACTCCACCGGCACGATGCCCTGGGCCATTGTCCGGACGAAGGCCACCATCCAGGTACGCAACCCCACCCTGACAAAGGCCATCCCGCTGGATCCCAACGGCATCCCCCGCGGGACCTGCCGCGTCCGCCGCGACCCGAGCGGCCTCGAGCTCGAGCTACCCGCCGACGCCCTGTACGTCGTGCTCTCGGCCCGATGAACGCCAGCCCCGCCGCATCCCACCCCACGGAGCGACCATGACCCAGCATTCGACGGCTCTCGACGCGTCTCGTTCCGCCAGCCGTTTGCTCTTCGTTCGATGGGCGATCGCCTCGCTGGCGTCGGTGGTCGTGTGTGGCACCGCGGGCGCCCAGCACGCCAGCATAATCGGCACCCTCGACGGGCACACCGATATCGTCTATGCCGTCGCCTGGAGCCCTGACGGCAAGACCCTCGCGACCGCCGGCTTTGATAACACCGTCCGCCTCTGGGACGCCGCGACCCGCAAGGAGATTCACAGGTATGATGGGCACACGAAGATCGTCATGACCGTGGCGATCTCGCCCGACGGCAAGCAGATCCTCTCCGGCGGCAACGACAACACCGCCAGGCTGTGGGACTACCCGGCTCACGACTTCGAGAAGGACAAATCGAAGGACGTGCCGAAGGCAAAGGCAAAAGCAAAGACGAAGGACCAGCCCAGCGCGTCCCCGGGCGCGGGCCGCATCTTCAAGGGCCACACCGGGGCCATCTACTGTGTCGCCTGGCGCTCCGACGGCAAGCAGATTGTCACGGCCGCCGCCGACAAGACCGCGCGGCTCTGGGGCCCCGTGAAAGGGACGCAGATCCGGTCGATCGCGGCCCACAAGACGACCGTGTATGGCGCGGCGTTCAACCCTCGCGGCGATGTCCTGGCGACCTGCGGCGACGACCGGCTGATCAGGTACTGGAACCCGGCCGACGGCAAGGAGCTGCGCAAGAGCGAGGGACACGGCGCCGAGGTCTACTGCGTCGCCTGGAGTCCCGACGGCTCTCGCCTCGCCTCGGGCTCAGTCGACAAGACGATCCGGATCTGGAACGCGGCGGACGGCAAGGAGCGGCACAAGCTGGACGGCCATCCTGGCGACATTTACGCCGTCGCCTTCAGCCGCGACGGCCGGCGCCTGGCCTCCGTCGGCTCCGCCGGTTTCCTCTACGTCTGGGATGCCACGGAGGCCCGGCCTCTCTTCCACCAGCGCCTCGCGGCGCGGACCTACACCTACGGCCTCGCCTGGGGCCCCGACGGCTTCCGGCTCGCCATCGCCGCCTCGGACAACCGGGCCTATATTCTCAAGCTGCCCTGAGCGGAGCGGAGCGGAGAGGCCAGTCCCTCGATCGGCCGACGACCCGGTCAATCGCCGACGAGCGACGAGATCACCTCGATGCCGCGGCGGATGACCGTGGCGGGGTCCTGCGCCCAGAGGGCGCGGTTGAAGAGTTCGAGGGAGATCGGCCCGCGGTAGCCGATCGTCCGCAGGTTGGCGATCACGCGAGGCAGGTCGGCGATTCCCTCGCCGACCATCACGCGGTCCTCGTCCTTCTGGGTGAGCGGGTCGGGCGTGGCCGGCACGTCGTTGATGTGGAAGTTCGCCACCCGGTCGCCGGGGACCTGGAGCAGGTCGTCGACCTGGCCGCCGCCCCGGATCATGTGGAACACGTCGGCCACGATCGTCGCCTGGGGGTCGCCGGTCCCCGAGGCGATCGTCCAGGCGCTCTTCACGTCCTTGATACCGTCGACGAAGCCGAGGAACTCCATCGACGGTGTCACGCCGATCTCCTTGCCGATTTGCATCAACTCGGCGAACCGTTCGGTGGCGCGGCCGAGGTCGACGACCCCGCGCGGCGGGCTGGCGACGATGTACGGGCTGCCCAGCTCGGCGGCCTGGGCCATCCGCCGCTTGCAATCCTCCAGCACCCGCGCTCGCTCGTCGCCCTCGGAGGTGATCCAGCCGTGCAGCGCGATGACGCTGACGACCTTCAAGCCCGCGTCGGCCAACGCCCGCTTCAGCTCGGCCATCGTCCCGCCCTGATCGAGGTAGGCGGTGACCTCGTCGTTCCAGGGCTCGATCGCCCGGTATCCCGCCTCGCCCGCCAGCCGGATCTTATCCAGCAGCGGCGTCGGGCGAATCGTGCTGGTGTTCAGGCACAGGGTGAACTCGCTCATGATTCCTCCTTCGACCCGCCCCGGGCCTGCGCCAGCTCTCGCAGCACGTCGAGCCCGCGGCGGAGGGTCGCGTCGTCGACGGCGTACGAGATGCGGAAATGCGTGTCGCGGCGGGAGAACACGTTGCCGGGGATGATCAGCAGGTTCCGGCGGATCGCCTCGGCGACGAACTCGGTCGCGGTGCCCCAGGGGGCCTTCGGAAACGCGTAGAACGCCCCCTCCGGCGCCGCCAGCTCGAAGCAGTCGCCGAGGGCCTCGACGACCATGTCGCGCTTGCGGCGGTACGAGGCGAGCTGGGTCGACAGGTCCTGGTCGAGCGCCACGACCCCGGCGTACTGGGCCATGCTAGGGGCGCAGACGAAGCTGAACTGCTGGAGCTTGGCCATCTCCTGGATCAGCCGGGCCGGCCCGTGGGCGAACCCCAGCCGCCAGCCGGTCATGCCGTGGGCCTTGCTGAACCCGTCCACGACCAGCACGTCCTCGTTCCACCGCGCCGGCGAGGTGAAGCCGCGGTCATAGCAGAAAGACCGATAGACCTCGTCGCTGATCAGCAGGACGCCCCGCTCGCGGCAGAGAGCGGCCAGGGTCTGCATCTCCTCCGCGGTGGCGACCACCCCTGTCGGATTCGCCGGCGTGTTGACCACCACGCATTTCGTCCGCGCGGTCATCGCGGCGGCCACGCGGGCGGCGTCGACGCGGAAATCCGGGTAGGTGTCGACCAGCACCGAGACGCCCCCGGCCAGGGTCGCCAGGTGCCGGTACATGCCGAAATAGGGGTCGAAGATGATGACCTCGTCGCCGGGGTTCACCACGCAGCAAATCCCCAGCAGCAGCCCGCCGGAGGTTCCCGACGTGATCAGAACCTGGCGGTCGGCGTGGCCGAGATCGGCGTCGACGGCCGCCTGGATCTTGCCGCGCAGCTCGGGGATTCCCTGGGTGACGGTGTAGGCGTTGTGCCCCTGTTCGATGGCCGCGATCGCCGCCGCCTTGACGGGTCCTGCCACATCGAAGTCGGGCAGACCGATCGACAGGTTGATCGGGTCCTTCATCGATCTGGCCATCTCGAACGCCTTGCGGATGCCCGAGGCGTCGATGTGCTTCATCCTCTCCGCGATCCAGTCGTCGTTCACGGGCTCGCTTGCTCCGCTGGCGGGGTCAACGCTCGGGGCGGTCCGGTTCGACGGTCTTCGCTGGCCCCTCGCTCCTCAGGTCAGAAAGTCAGCAGGCTGAAGATCTCGGTCGGCTCGAGCCGGGCGCGGCCCTCAAGGAAGGCCAGCTCGATCAGGAACGCGCAGGCCACGACCTCAGCGCCGGTGGACTCGACCAGGTCGCGGCAGGCGCGCATGGTGCCGCCGGTGGCCAGGACATCGTCGATGAGGAGGACGCGGCGGCCGGGCCCGAAGGCGTCGGTATGGACCTCCAGCCGGTCGTTGCCGTACTCGAGCTGATACTCGACGGCGACTGTGGCGTGCGGCAGCTTGCCCGGCTTGCGGATCGGCACGAAGCCGGCGCCCATGCGCAGGGCCAGGGGGGCGCCGAAGATGAACCCGCGGGCCTCGGCCGCGGCGATCGTCTGGATGTCCTGGCCGGCGAACGCCCGCTCGAGCTCGTCGATCGCCGAGCGGAACGCCTCGGGGGCGGACAGCAGCGGCGTGATGTCCTTGAAGACGATGCCGGGCTTGGGGAAATCGGGAATGTCGCGGATGTAGTCGCGCAGCTCGACGCGCTGGGGCTGGGGGCCGGCCATGGATCGACTCGCTGGGGTGATGCTCGGGCGCTGGTCGAATTCGGATCGACGCGGTCGGGCCGATGACCGAGGGGCCTGGCCCGCGCCCGCCACATCGCACCGCACCGCTCCGCTCCGCATCGCACCCCACTATCGGCCAAGTCCGCCGCCGTGTCCAGGGGCCACGATCGCCCGGCGCGCGAAAGGGGACCAGCCCGCCGGCCGGTCCCCTCCCCGTGTTTCTTCGCTCAGGCGCGCGGGACGTTTGCGGTCACTGGCTGCCGCCGCCCTGCGCCGGGGCCGTCGTTGCCGTTCCCGGCGGGTTCCCGCCGCGCTTGAGCGGCCGGAACTGCCGGGCCGCCTCGGGCGAGAGCGCGGCCGGCGGCGGGATGCTCGGCGACGACGGAGACGCCGTCACGGCCGGCGCGTTTGTCCGGCTCACGGCGCCATCCTTGTTCCGGTCGCCCATCAGCTTGGCGTCGCCGTCGACCTGGTAGTCCTTCTCGTTTTCCTCGTTGGCCAGTTTGACCGCGCCGGTCAG
>JAKAUH010000344.1 GCA_021818605.1 Planctomycetota bacterium | reverse complement strand
TGGCATGCCGCAATATGTCGGCATCCCCAGGCAGCCGTTCATGACCCGGCCGACGTACCTCGGCGTGGCACATTCGGCGTATGCCACCGGCGACCCGTCGGCGCCGAGCTTTCGCCCGCCCGCCCTGACGCTCGTCGGCGGCGTCGACGGCCACCGCCTGGCGGACCGGCGCGGCCTGCTCCGTCAGTTCGACGCCCTTCGTCGCGGCGTCGAGCGCCACGAGGGCCAGGACCCGTTTCGCGACGCCGCCTTCCAGATGCTCACCAGCCCCGACGTCGCCCGGGCCTTCGACCTCTCCCGCGAGGACCATCGCCTGCGCGATCATTACGGCCGGCGCCTGTGGGGCCAGAGCTGCCTGCTGGCCCGCCGGCTGGCCGAGGCGGGCTCGGCCGTCATCACGATCGACGCCCTGGCCCCGGCACTGTCGGAGCGCTACTTTAGCTGGGATGATCACATCAACGTGCAGACGCGCTGGGACCTTGGCGAGGCGATGAAGCACCGCGCACCCTTCATGGACCAGGCGATCTCGGCCCTGATCGAGGACGTTTACGGCCGCGGCCTGGATCGCAGGATCCTGATCGTCGCCGCTGGCGAGTTTGGCCGGACGCCCCGGCTGACGCATGCGAACGGCCTGATCGGACGCGACCACTGGCCCGACGCCCAGTCGGCGCTGATCAGCGGCGGCGGCCTGCGGATGGGCCAGGTCATCGGCGCGACGAACCGGCGGGGCGAGTATCCCGTCGAGCGCCCGCTGACCCCGCAGGATCTGCTGGCGACGATCTATCGGCACCTGGGCATCGACCACCAGGCCGAGTTCCAGGATCGATCGGGCCGCCCGATCCGCATCCTGCCTCACGGCGAGCCGATCCGAGAACTCGGCTGAAGGGATCGGAAAGGATCATCCCGACGGCCTCGTTCCGGCCGATGCGTCCACGCCGTTGGCGAGGATCCCCTCTTCACTGGCCGTCTCGATCGCCGGCGCCGGAGCCGGAGCCCGCGGCAGGCGGACGCGAAGGCGCGCGCCCTGACCGGGAGTGCTCTCGGCGGTGATGGTGCCGCCGTGGGTCGTGGCGATGCGCAGGGCGACCGCCAGACCGAGTCCGACCCCCGCGCGGCCCAGGCGGCGGACCGACTCCGAGCGATAGAACGGCTCGAAGACGCGCGGCAGATCCTCGGCCCGGATGCCGCAGCCACCGTCGTCCACGTCGAGAAACACCGTGTCGGTCTCGATGCCAGCGCCCACGCGGACGGTGATCGGCGTGCCGGGCTCGCTGTACTTGGCGGCGTTCTCGAGCAGGTTGTCGAGCAACTGGCCGAGCAGCGGCGGATGCGCGCGGGTCCAGGTCGCGTCGCCAGCGATCCGCTCGAGATGGACGTCCCAGGCTCGCTGATTCTCACGGGCCTTCCACGCCTCGAGGTGATCCGAAACCCAGGCGGCCAGGTCCAGCGGTTCCAGGTCGGGCAGGGCGGCCTCGGCATCAGCGCGGGCGAGGAACAGGAGCGCCTCGACCACGCGCCAGAGGCGAACAGCATCGTCGTGCACGCGGTCGAGGACGCGCTCGTGCTCGTCAACCGTGCGAGGCCGGCGGCGGGCGACCTCGATCGCGGCAATCAACGCGGCGAGCGGCGTGCGGAGCTGGTGCGACGCCTGGCCGGTGAACTGCCGCTGGCGCTCGAGCGCGACATGAAGCCGGTCGAGCAGGCCGTTGAAGCCGCGGGCGAAGTCCTCGAGCTCGTCGCGGGTGCCGGGGCTGGGCAACCGGCCGTCGTCGAACGGCATGGTGCGCGCCGACTCGGCCATCAGCGAGAGCGGCGCGAGCGCCCGCCGGCCGAAATGCCGGCCGATCGCCGCGGCCAGCGTCCAGAGGCCCAGCGAGAGCAAGGGGAGCGCAACACCCAGTGAGCGGATCTCGGACTCGAGCGGCCCGAGCGACGCCCACGCCGCCAGAATGCGAACCCGGCGCTCGCGGCCTGGCGGCGGGCGATCGCCGGATTCGCGGGCCGGTCGGCGCTCCCGGTCCCTGGCCCTGTCCTTGCCCCGCGCCTCCGGCGGCCCGCCGCGACGCCGGCGCCCGCCGCCCATCGGCCGGGCCAGCACCCGCCAGCGCCGGCCGTCGGAGCCAGTGATCGTCGTGGCCACGTCGACGGCGATCGGGCCAAGGTCGCGGCCGTCGAGAATCACCGGCTGGGGGGCGACCGCAAGGGGCCCGAACCCGACCCGCCGGCCCGCTTCGTCGTAGATGGCCCAGCTCACGCGGCCGACCGGCCCGGAACGATCGGGGAAGCGGTCGAGGACCGCCTCCAGCTCCTGGTCCAGCGCGATCCGCAGGCTCATCCCGGCGAGGATGTACAGGCACGCCGAGAACCCGGCGAGCGCCAGCGCCAGCGCCACCAGGAACGCCACCGAGACGCGCGTGACAAGCGTCATCTCACGAGCCCTCCTCGGCCGATGAGGCGGGCGAATCGCCGAGCAGATACCCGCGGCCGCGGACCGTCTGGATCACGCGCGAGCCGTGCGTCTCGAGCGCCCGGCGCAGCCCCTTGACGTGGACGTCGAGCGTGTTGGAGACGAAGTCATAGTCCTCGCCCCAGACATGCCCGTAGATCCGCGTGCGCGACAGCACTTCTCCCGGATGGCGGAGAAAAAAGATGAGCAGCGCCAGCTCCTTGGCGGTGAGATCCAGTGGGCGGCCGGCGCGCTCGGCCCGCTGCGCGACGACGTCGACCCGGATGTCGCGATGGACGAGCGTCAACACCTCCGACGCCCGGCCGCGGCGGACCAGCGCGCGGACACGCGCCAGCAGCTCGGCAAAGGCGAATGGCTTGCACAGATAATCATCGGCGCCCGCGTCGAGCCCGCGCACCCGGTCACTCACGGCGTCGCGCGCGGTGAGGAACAGCACGGGCGTATGGCCGCCCTCGCCGCGATGGGCTTTCAGGACCTCCAGTCCATCCGTGCCCGGGAGCCACCAGTCGAGGATGACAAGGTCCCAGCCGCCGGCGCGCAGGGCCTCGCGCGCGGCGTCGCCATCAGCGGCGTGCGCAACGGCGAAGCCCTCGTCCGACAGCCCGTCGACGATCGACCGAGCGAGGCTCGCGTCGTCCTCGACGAGCAGGACCCGCTTGTCCATGGTGCCCCCTGCGTGAAGCCGTCGCAACCTCTGTTCGGTCCGGCGAGGGTCTCCGTCTACGTCTCCGCCCCCGCCGGGAAGCCCGACCGAAGGTCTCCCACACAATGAAC
>JAKAUH010000912.1 GCA_021818605.1 Planctomycetota bacterium | reverse complement strand
CGCTTTACAACGGCTCGAACTTCAGCGTCGCGCAATCGGCGGCGATTGACATCGGAGCGCAGAACGGTTTCACGATCCCCGAGGGCGATGTCACACAGCCGAAGTCGACGCAGGTGGCCGTGCAGGTCACGGCCACACCGCCTCGGTTCTTCAGCGCCCTCTGGGGCAAGGGGAGCCTGACCATCTCCGCCAGCGCGACGGCGCAAAGCAACACGGGATCGTCCAGCACGACTCCGTATTCGACGGCCGCCGTCGTCCTGCTGGATCCGACCGCTGCGGGGAGCCTCTCCTTTGCGGGCAGCTCGCAGCTCAATGCGCCGGCGGGCGTCCAGGTGAACTCGAATAGCTCGAGCGCCGTCTACGCCAACAATGCGGGGGGCACGGCGGCGCCGATCGACGTCGTCGGGCGGACCGAAACCCACGCCGCTGGCTGGTTGACCGGCACAATCACCACGGGTGTGAGCTCGGTCGGCGATCCGCTCGCCTCAATCGCCGCGCCGACCGACCCTGGCTCGTCGACGAACCAGGACTCGTCCATCAACAAGTATCCCGGGTATGGCTCGTACACGCTGCAGCCGGGCCAGTACACCCAGAACGTCTCGCTGGGGAATGGCGGCACGTTCACGTTGCAGCCAGGGCTCTATTACTTCAAGGGCGGAGCCAATTTCACGATTGCCAACGGCGCGACGGTCACCGGCAACGGTGTCACGATCTACATGGACGGTGGCGGCACGATCAGCTTCGAGGGAGGCTCAAGCACGACGCTCAGCGCGCCCAGCACTTCATCAAACGGCGCCATTCAGGGCATCGTCTACATGCAGGATAGAACCTCGACCGCGTCGCCGAATTTCGCCAATGGGACCAGCGTGAACCTGACAGGTACGTTCTACGCCGCCGCGGCACCGCTCGCGTTCGCGGGGGCGAACATGAGCAACTTCGCATCGCAGGTGGTCGCCGACTCGATGAATCTGTCGAACCACGCCCAGATCACGGTCGAATACTCGTCGTCGAAGGTGGCCGGTAAGCCGAGCGGGTACAACTACCCGGTCGCGCTGGTGAAATGAGAGTGCCGGGACCAATCCAGCGCCGCGTCATGTCGGGGCGCGCGGCACCGGTGCGGCGCGGCCAACCTCGGGCAGGCCGCCTGCGACCAGCTCGCCCGGGACCTCGCGGCCGGCGGCGTTCGGCCGTCGCCGGTGTCGCCAGCGGTGGCCGAGCGTCAGGCAGGCGGGCAATAGCACCAGGTTGCCCACCGTGCTGCCGAGCGTCGCGATGCCGACCATCGTGCCGAAGTTGACGAACGGCTCGAACTCGCTGGCCCGCAGCGCGGCGAAGCCGATCGCGACGGCGAGGCTCGAGAGAATCACGCCCGGGCCACTCACGCGGTAGCTGTCGAACAGCCGGCGCCGGAAGCCCTGGGTATGGCGATGGCGGTGGAATTGCAGCAGGCAGTGGAAGGTGTCGTCGACCGACAGCCCCAGCGCGACGCTGGCCACCAGGGCCGTCGCCATGTCGAGCCGGATGCCCATCCACCCCATCAGACCGAGCACCAGGGCGACGGCCAGCAGCGTCGGCAGGATCGCCAGCGCGGCGAGCACGGGACTGCGGAAGGCCAGGGTCAGCATCAGCAGGATGCCCGCGGCCGACCAGAAGAACGTACCCCACTGCGTGTCGATGACGGCCTCGGTCGTGCGGGTCATCAGGAACGACAGGCCGGTCAGATAGGCGGACGGCCCGAAGTCGCTGGCCGCGGCGGCGGTGGCCTCGTGGAAGATCCGCGTCTTGTCGCCGGCCGGCTGCTGCTCCTTGAGGCGAACCAGCAGCCGGGCCTGTCGCGTTTTGGGGTTCCAGAACGAGCGCAGGAGATCGCCCTGGGGCGAGGCGGCAATCAGGTCGAGCTTGTCTTGCAGGAGCCGAGCCGTGCGATCGGCGGGCAATGCGGCGAGGCGTCCGTCGGGATCGAGCAGCGTGGCGAGCGACAGGACCCCCGCGATGGCCTGCGGGTCGGAGACATGGATCGAGCGGATCCGATCCTCGACGTGCCGGAACCTGTCGAGGGCCGCCGGGCTGACGGTCTCCTCCATGGGTACGACCAGGTCGACCACGCCGATCCCGCCGAGCCGGGACTCGACGGCATGATAGTCGCGGACGACCCGCGTCTGGGGGCGGTAGAGGTTGATGAAGTTTGTCTCGTAGCGGAGGAACACGAGGCCGGCCGAGACCGGCACCACGACAGCCGTGACGACGGCGAGGATCGGCCCGGGGTGACGATACACCCAGAGAATCAGCCGGTTCATCGCCGCGGCCACCCGCGAGCTCGAGCCGTGGCGGACGGGAACCTCGAGACGGAACGGCGGCAGCATGGCGATCGGCGCGATCAGCATGACGAGGATCGCCGCGCCCAGGGTGCACGTGCCGAGGATCGCGCCGAACTGCCGGACCGGCATCACGCCGCTGGTGACCAGGGCCCCGTAGCCGATCGCGCCGGTGATCGCCGTCCAGGCGATCGGCGCGATGACGGCCGCGAGCGTGGCGCGGGCCGCGTGGCGAGGATCGGCCTCGCGGCGGCAATCATCGCGAAAGTGGATCGCCAGGTGGCTGGCGGCGGGCATCGTCAGCACGATGATCTGCGCCACCAGCGGCCCGCCCGATAGCGCCAGGCGGATGTCGAACCGGACGAGGACCTCCTCGGTCGCCAGCCAGATGACCCATCCGGCGAGCATCGGTACGATGGCCCACCAGATACTTCGCACGGCCGAGAGCGTCACGACGCCGATCAGCACCATGCCGACGGCCGAGAGCCGACGGCCGTCGGCCTCGATGGCCGAGAAACCGTCGGCCAGCAGGATGGGCGGGCCGACGAGCGCCGGCCGCCCGATCCCGTGCCGCTCGGCGAACGAGTCGGCCGCCGAGCGCAGGGCTTTCACGGTTTCGATGACCCGGTGTTCGTGCGTCTTCTTCAGCCGGGCAACCAGCGCCGTGGTCGTGCCCCGCGCGTCGATCACCGTGCCAACGAACAGCGGATGCTTCGTCAGCCTCGCCCTGAGTGCCGCCAGCGTTGCGGCATTGTTCCCCGCGGCCCGCACGGCGCCGCCAACCGAAAGGGCGCCCGACGACTTGATGTCCAGATTGGCGACACTCTTCTTCGCGGCGCTCAGGGCCGACCTGCGCAGCAGGGCCGGCAGACGGTCCAGCGCGAGCAGCGCATCATCGACGGCCCAGAGTAGCGGCATCGCGTCGAGC
>JAKAUH010000416.1 GCA_021818605.1 Planctomycetota bacterium | reverse complement strand
GGCCCGTCGGTGGTTTTTTCTCGCGTGATCCATCCGAAACATCCTCCCGGCACTCCGACATCGGCCGAACAGACACCCGGGGAGGCGAACGACTGCATCCACCCGGGACGTGTGCCGACAGTCCCCAGTCTCCGAGTCCCCGACGGGTCCGCCGTCGAGTCGACTCGGTTGCGACACTCGACCGCCGACCCGCTCGGTGCCAGATCGGTCTTGACAGGAGATACAATCGGCACAATCGCTCGCTTGCTCAAATCGAAAACAGGCGGGATTCTCGATACAGGTCGATCAGGGGAAGTAGCGAGTCTGCCGGTTGAAAAAACTCTGCGGGTATCGCGGTCGCGCGGTGGTCCGGTTGAAATAGCGAGACGCCAGCCCTCCCGGCCGCGCCATGGTCCGCCGCATCCCGGCCGGGGTCGGCTGCCCCGGCGCTCCGTTGGCCGGGCTGGCCGCCCGGGGCGGCGCCGGCCGAACCGCGTTGGCGATGCCCGAGGCGCTCCGTCCCGTGCCCTGGGTCGCCAGCATCATCATGCCGAGCTGGTTCGTGCCGACCCCGAAGGCGTTCATCTGCGCGCCGAGTGACGGCGAGGTCGAACTCGACGAACTGACCGGCGCCGTCGCCTGCATCATGCTGCTATAGAGGAACGGCGCCGCGAAGGGACTGCTCATCAGGCCCGTCGTGGGCGTCGGGTTTGCCACCGCCGGATCGCTCATCACGCTTGGGACCGTCGGCGCGAACAATGGCAACGCCGGCCCCGCGAGCATGCTGGAAGTCACCATCGCGCCCGATGCCCCGGCGTCCGCCGCGCCGTTTCCGAGGCTCTGTGCCGCCGCCTCACGCCCGCCCAGCCAGCAACCCACGCAGGCTGCCACCGCGAAAACCCTCCCCCAATGCAACGGTTTCATGGTCGCCTCCGTTTTCTGATGCCGCGTTCGTCCGGAGCCCGCACCTTTCGGGCTGAACCACCATCATCTTCATTTCGACCCCCCAACCGGCTGTCGCCACTAAAACCGTCACATTCCGCGAACGCCTTACATCCGCCATTTGCGTAAAACCCGGACAATCCCTCCTTTCTCTAGATTCGCTGGAGTACGGGCACTGGGGTCTCCGATCGTAGGGGACAGGCTCGTGACAGGAGGGGTGGGACTGCCTCCACCCAGGAGAATTTGGAGGCGAACCAGTCAACCGCGAGCGGACGAGGCGAGGATGCGAACAAACTCACGGATGATGACCCGCGTACTGACGCTGGTTGTGCTGACCGGGGCCGTTGGGTTCGCGGAGCGGGTGCAGGCCCAGCAGACCGGGCTATTTCCGCTGGCACCGATTCAGCGGAAGCGCGTGCCGTGCGACCAGGAGGATCCGACGTACAAGCTCTACAAGCAGCAGTACTTCGGCCATCACCCCACCTGCTGGCGTACCTTCCCGAAGGGCTGGGGCTGCCCCAGCGGCGAGGCGCCGGACATCGAGAAGTCCAAGAAGCTGTTTCCGCCGGGCAATGAACCCGAGTTGCTGGACGAGGGCATGGGCGAGGAGGGCAATGCCCCGGTGGAGCGGCAGCCCCAGCGGCCGGGGATTCCTGAGGGACCGGACCCCTTCAACTTCAACGAAGAGGCTCCCGGCGCGGGCTTGCCGAATCCGCTGCCCGGTCGTGGCAACGCGGCTCCTGGCCGGACGACCCCGGCGCCCCGGCGAGCGAATCCGCCGGCAGGTCGATCGCCGTTTGATGAACTGAACCCACCTGGTGCCGCCATGTCGCGGCCCCGCGGCGGCAACGGAGCGCGGAGCGAGGCGGTGCCGGCTGGTCCGGCCGACGAGGCCCCCGAGCTGTCCGCGCCGGCCACGCCCGTGCAGGGATCGGCGTATCGCTCACGCTCGCGGACGCTCGACACCGAGGGTCAGCTCGCCGCGAACTCTGACGATCGGCCGACCCTGGGCCTGCCCGAGGATGACGGCCCGCCCGTCGCCGAAAACAACACGACCAGCGATGCGACGGCAGGTCCGCTGGGTTCATATTCCAGCCCCAGTTCCAGCCCCGACTCGAGCACCCCGGCCGTCGCGACCCCCGCGCCGGCTGCCCAGCCCCGCCGCCGGATCTTCGGCAACCTGTTCAGCAGCCTGGGCTCGCGCTGGATCCGCCGCTGATCCAACCCGGCACCAGTGAGCTCTCCGCATCCATCCCCCGCCTCGGGCCCCACGATACTGCCTGTCCTCCGGACCGGCCCGCTCGCGGGGCCCGGCCTGGCACCGGCCTGAATCGTCCGAGCAGCGCACCCCGATGCAAAACCGGCGCGATCCTGTCACAATGAACATGGAAGAGACCCGCGCGCCGCGCTGGATTGACACCGACCGGAGCGAGCCCCGTCGCATGCGAAGCCGGACGACCTACGCCTACATCGCCTCGACCGTCATCCTCGCCGGCACCGCCGTCGGCCTTGCGGCGTGGCTGGTCAGCTCGCTGAACGAGATGCACGAGCGGTTCGCGCGCGAGTCGCACGGGCTGGGGCTGGCGTTCCTGATTGTCCTCATCGTACTGATGGCGATTGCCGCCGCCTGGCTGGGCCGCCTGGCCTGGCGGTCGCGGTCGGCCGGCGGGCCTGCGGGCACGACGGCGACGGCTCCCACCGACGTCATCGAGGCCGCGGTCGTCCAGGCGGGACAGGCCGAGGGCGTGATCCGCCAGGTCGGCGACGTCCAGGCCCGCGCCGCGCTCGAGGGTGAACTGGGCGAGATCCGCGCGGGGCGCGAGAGCAGGGAGTTCCGCGTCGTCGTCTTTGGCACCGGCTCGGCCGGCAAGACCTCGCTGATCAATGCGCTCCTCGGCCGCGAGGTCGGCAAGACCGAGGCCACCATGGGGACCACCCGCCGCGGCGAGAGCCACACCCACACGCTCGAGGGCGTCGAGGGCACGGTGTATCTCACCGATACCCCGGGCCTCTCCGAGATCGGCGCCGGCGGGATCGCGCGCGAGGAGGAGGCGCGCGACCTGGCCGCGCGGGCCGACCTGTTGATCTTCGTCGTCGACCACGACCTCGTCCGCACCGAGTTCGACCCGCTGGCCGCCCTGGTGCGCCAGGGGAAGCGGTCGATCGTGGTGCTCAACAAGACAGATCGCTTCCCCGACGCCGACCGCGATGCGATCCTCTCGAAGCTGCGCGAGCGCCTGGGCGGGCTGGTCGCCCCCGACGACGTGATCGCCATCGCCGCCGCGCCCCGGCCGATGCCGGTGCGCGTCCGCCGCGACGACGG
>JAKAUH010000165.1 GCA_021818605.1 Planctomycetota bacterium | reverse complement strand
CGAACGCGTCGCTGCTGGGCGGCGGCGCGGTTGATGGCGCGATCCACCGCGTCGCCGGGCCGGGGCTGCTGCAGGAATGCCGCAAGCTCGGCGGCTGCCCGACCGGCGGGGTGCGGATGACCGGCGGGCACCGGCTGAAGGCCCGGCACGTCGTGCACGCGGTGGGACCCGTTTATCGCGACGGCCGCAGCGGGGAGCCCGCGCTTTTGCGCTCCTGCTACGAGGAAGCCCTCCGCCTGGCCCACGAGCATCAGGCCGAATCGATCGCGTTTCCCTGCATCTCGACGGGCGTCTACGGCTACCCGAAGGACGAGGCATGCCAGATCGCCACCGAGACCGTCATCGCCTGGCTCGAATCGCACGTATTTCCGCGCCGGGTTGTCTTCTGCTGCTTCGGCGAGGCGGATGCCCGGCTGTATCGCGACCGGCTCGCGGCGAGTCTCGGCCCCGGCCTCGGCCGCGATTGACCCGATCGGCGGGCCCGGCGACAATCGAGCCAGGCCAGCTCCCCGCTCGCCAGGAGCCGCCCGATGCCGCCGCCGTTCGCCGGAATGGACCCGTACCTGGAGAATCCCGACTGGTTCCCGGATCTCCACGGCCATTTGATTACCCGGCGACGCGGACGTGCCCCTCGACCTCCAGGAAGCGTTCGATCTGGCCTATGACAACGGCCCCTTTGGGCGGGGCTTGAATACGGCAAGGATCGCGTGGTGCCCCGCCTGAATCCCGAGCAGGCCGCGTGGGCCGCCGAGGTGCTCGAACGGCGCCAACGACGCGCGTAAACTGGGCGCGCGCCTGCGCGCCCCACCCGTTTCAGCCAGCCGCCCCGGCCGGCACATCGCGAGCCAACCCCGTCTACCGCGAACACGGCCCGATCTGAACGGCCTTCCGACAACCGGCCCCGCTCGGCAGGCGCGGTGGAAGTTGTTATCGTGGGACGACTTGCAGGAATTCGGGAAGGTTCGACCCTCGACCGTGCATGAACAGGGTGAGGCGATTGACCCCGGGAGGGCGGAGCCGGATGGCGACCATGAATCGGGCGCGGACCCCTGCGCCGGGCGGCTGTGGCGACCTGGCGACGCTCTTCGGCGTCGGGGCGATCGGCCGGCTGAGCGACGCCGAGCTGCTCGCGCGGTTCGTGCGTCGCGAGGATGCCGAATCGTCCGAGGCAGCGTTCGCGACGCTCGTCGACCGGCACGGGCCGATGGTGCTGGGCGTCTGCCGCCGGATGCTGGGCGACGTCCACGACGCGGCGGATGCGTTCCAGGCCGTGTTCCTGGTGCTGGCGCGCAAGGCGCCGAGCGTGCGGGTCGAGGACTCGCTCGGCCGGTGGCTGCACGGGGTCAGCGTCCGGGTCGCACGACGGGCCCGGGCCGTCGCGCGGGCCGAGCGCGAGCGAATCCGACCATTCGACGGGTTCGACCCGCCGGACGAGTCGGCGTCGGCCTCGGCCGCTGCTGACCCTGCCCGCCGGGACGACCTGCGGGCGGCGATCGACGAGGAGATCGCCCGGCTCCCCGGGCGCTATCGCGCGGCGGCCGTGCTCTGCTACCTGGAGGGCCTGACCCAGGAGCAGGCCGCGCGCCGGCTCCGCTGCCCGGTGGGGACTGTCCACAGCCGGCTGCACCGCGCCCGCGAACGATTGCGGCCGGCACTGGCCCGGCGAGGGCTGGCACCGTCGTCGGTGGCGATTGTCCTCGCCGCGGCGACCGCGAAGGCCGAGGTCCCGCCGAGTCTGGCGGCCTCCGCGGTCCGCCTGGCGGGCGGCGCGCCGATCGGGACGGTCCCGGCGGCCGTCGCACTGCTCGCACGATCCACGATCCGGAGGATGTTGATGCTCCAGCACCTGCAAGTCGGCGCGATCTTGATGACCATCGGCGTAACGGCGACCGGCGCCGTCGGCCTGACCGTCAGGCGCGGTGACGACGAAAAGGCTGCGGCCCCCGCCGCCGCGATGCCGGGCACCCAGGCGGCGAAGAAGGAGACGCCGACGGCGAAACCGGCCGCTCCCGACGCCCGGCCCGGACCTTCGCTGGCCGAGCAGTTCGAGCACATCCGCGCCGAATACCAGGCACAGCAGGACGCCCTGTCAAAGGCCCTGGACACGGTCCAGACGCCCCAGGAACAGAACAGGGTCTACAACACGATGATGCCCGACAAGGTGGCGTTCTCCCGGCGGATGATCGAGCTGGCCATGACGGCCCCCGCCGACCCCGTCGCCCGCGACGCCCTGGTCTGGGTGCTCGACGAGCCGGGCAGGCCGGACCACGGTCCCTACGGCGATGGATTCGGCCGTGCCGCGGAGTTACTCGTCCGCCACCACGGCGACGACCCCGAGGCCGTCCGCGTCGTCCTGGGGCTGAACAACGCCCAGTCGTTCCACCGCGATGCCCTGCTGCTCGGCCTGTACAGCCGCGCGAAGAACCGCGAGGCCGCCGGCATGGCGCGGCTGGCCCTGGCGCAGTACCTCGAGCAAAAGGCCAAGCGCGCCGCCGGGCTCCGCAAGCTCAAGGAGATCCCGCGGACGGTCAAGATCATCGGCATCATCGGCGACGACGGCAAGCCGTACGACAAGGAAATCGACATGCCGGAGGAGGAATATGCCTACGAATTGCACCTCCGCCAGTGCGACGCCGCGTTCCTCCACGCCGAGGCCGAACGGCTCTATCAGGAAGTGATCGACAGGTACGGGGATGTCCCGTACATCACGAACCATCTCCGCAAACTCGAGGCCCTGCTCAAGCAGCCGAACCCGACCTGGAACGGCCGGCCGCTGACGGCCGACGAGCTCCAGCACCTGAAGGAGATGGTCGCCCGCAAGCGGACGCTCGCACAGGCGGCCGAGGCAAATCTGAACGAGATGCACAACCTCACCGAGGGCAAGCCCGCGCCCGAGATCGTCGGCCTGGACATGGACGGCACGCCGCGCAAGCTCTCGGATTACCGCGGCAAGGTCGTGGCGCTGGTCTTCTGGGGCACCTGGTGCGGCCCCTGCATGCGCGAGGTCCCGCGCGAGCGCGAGCTGGTCAAGCGCCTGGCGGGCAAGCCGTTCGCCATGCTGGGGGTCAACCGCGACCGCGACATCCCGGGCGAGAAGAAGGTGATGAAGGACGAGGGAATCACCTGGCCCAACTGGAACGACGGCGAGCCCGGCGAGGACCCGATCGTCAGGAAGTATCACGTCCAGGGCTATCCCACCGTGTTCGTCATCGACGCCCAGGGCAAAATCCGCCACAAAAACGCGGT
>JAKAUH010000120.1 GCA_021818605.1 Planctomycetota bacterium | reverse complement strand
ATGTCGGTGATGTGCAGCAGGCCGTCGATGCCGCCGAGGTCCACGAACGCGCCGAAGTCGGCGATGTTCTTGACCGTCCCGGTGCGGATCTGGCCGACTGCGATCTCCTCGAGGAGTTGCTTCTTCTGCTGCTCGCGGGTGATCTCGATCAGTTTGCGGCGACTGACCACGATGTTTCGCCGGGACTCGTCGATCTTGAGGATCATGCATTCGATCTCTTGATCGATGTAGTCGGCGATGTCGGACGGGCGGCGGATGTCGACCTGGCTGGCGGGGAGGAAGACGTTGACGCCGATGTCGACCAGCAGGCCCCCCTTGATCTTGCGGGTGACGCGCCCCTTGACCACATCGCCTTCGTGGTAGCGGGAGATGACCATCTCCCAGGCACGCATCCGGTGGGCCTTCTTCCGGGACAGGACGATCTCGCCCGTCTCGTCCTCCATCCCCTCGAGGAGCACCTCGACGGTGTCGCCGGGCTGAGGAGCCGGTTCTTCCTCCCACTCGTTGAGTGGGACAAGTCCCTCGGACTTGTAGCCGACGTCCACGACCACCTGGTCGCCGACGACTTCCACGACCTTGCCGGAGACGATCCGACCGATCTCGAAGTTCTGGCCGCCACCGAGGTACTGATCCAGGCTGCTTGAGCCGTCCTCACCCATCACCAGGGCGGTGAGTTCGTCCTCGCTGACGTCGAATTCGCGGAGCAGGTTACGATCTACCATGTTCGATTTCGCTTCAATCCCGCCGTCGGCGAGTACCGGAGCGGGTCCAACGCCTCAGCCTCCGCAATGCCGCGTTCGCAGCGATCGGGTCCTTGATCGTTGCGCGCCGCGGACGGACCACGGAGCTTCTTCAGCGAACCCAATGGAGTGAGAATGCAAGTCCACCCCTCCACGAAAGGGGCGGAATCTTCCAGCCTAGCATTATAGACGCAACGCTCGCGAAAACAACTCGCATCTCGTTCCCTCCGCTCGCCGAAGGCGTCGCCTTGATCGGATGCGGGCGCGGCACGGCGCGGCGAGGCGCGGCGCCTCCCTCACCGCTTCGGCTTGACCGACGCCTGGAGTCCGGATAGCCTCCGTTGCGCTCTGTTGGACCAGCGTCGCGCTGTCCTTGCGACGCGGCGAACGGATCGCGGCCCAGGGAGGGACGACCGCCGATGAGGTTGCACAGCTTCGCTCCCCTGGCGGGGGCCGCTCTGATCCTGGCTTCGAGTGGGTGCTCGACCCTGCCCAAACCCCGCACTCCGGCCGAAGATCCCCCTGCGCCCACCGCGCGCTTCACCACGGGTCGACTCCTTCAGGACTTCGCCTATCCCGCCTCGGCCGTCGCGAAGGCGGTCCCCGAGGCGATGGACGAACTGGGGATTCCGGTCGTCCGCCACAATCGGGACGGCACCGCCGCCCAGATCGAGGGGCGTACGCCCGATGGCCGAAGCGTGGTGGTCACCATGCGGACCCAGCCGCCGATCACCCGGCTGAGCTGCCGGGTCGGCTGGTTCGGCGACGAGCCGATGTCGCGGGCGCTCATGCGACGCGTCGCGGTCCGGCTGGGAGCCGTTCCCCCGGAGCCGGTCCCCGAGAAGCTTCCGAGCCACCCCTCCCCGAACCCCTACATCTCGCGCACGGCCATACCCGATGCCGTCATGGCGCAGGACCAGATCGAGGCGCCCTATCGAAACCGCCCCGACTTCTGATTCCAACCGCCGGAGCGGACCGGAGCGCCGATCGTGATCCCGATCACCGTGCGCAGACGCGCCGGCAATCGGCGAGATGCCACGAGGCACGTCCCCGTGATCGCGCGACGGCCTGGAGCAGCAACCCCACACCGCGGTATCCGCAAGAGCGGCCCTCAGTCCAGAGACCGCAGGCATCCAGGGTGAAGGATGGGTGCGACCACGCTTCATGCCAGCGTGGTCGCCCCCCTCGCGCGCCGATCGGGTTCCGGTGTCGACCCGTGACGGGTTGTGCCTCTCTCCCAACTCACCGGCGGCTTGGCTTCCGCCAGGCGAGTTCCCACTCACGAACGCGCCCCTGAAAGTTTTATTAGGCCATTCGCGGCCCGCGCAGAATCGAGCGTCCGTGCCGGATCCAGCGCAGACCGGGAGGCCCGGGCGCGAGGTTTCCCGTCGGGGATTTGAGTCCCCGATGGACTCGCAAGCAACAGGCCGAACCGCGGCGTGGTGCCTCCGTGCCGCCTGGAATCGACCCTCATTTTCGGTCAGGAAGTCCTCTGGGAAGACGCAAATAAATCGGATGATGACCAGGTACGAATGTGCCTCTTCTGGTATCTGGTCGGCTTCGATGGGCGCTGATCGATCGACAAAATACGACCTGATCCCATTCTCGTCAACCCTTCCGCGTTTTTTTCCCGGAAGAGAATCCGAGACATGGAACCGCCGGGCGACCGGGCCGCGATCCATTGCCGAAGATGTCGCCACACATGCCGCCCCGGCCCCATCCACGCGGTCGCCTGGAGTGTTGTTGCTCCAGGGGGCGGTCCATGTCAAACTTGTGGTTGGAACGGCCCAGCAGGTTCCCACGCCGCATGCGGAATGGCTCGCGGCCGCAGATCGGCCCGGGCCATAATAGACGAATGCAAAATGGCCCTGTACGGGCGACACATGACCTGCTGCGCTCTCGTCCGCAGCGACGAGTGATCGCCGGATGGTTGCATATTGATGGACCTGGCGGAGGATGTGATGGCGACGCGGATCGGATTCGATCACTACACGATCGCGCATCGCGACCTCTCGCCCGAGGCGACCCTTCGGTTCGCTGCGGAGCACGGGCTCGATGGGGTTCAGTTTCTGGAACCGGCGGCCATCGACCGGTCGCTCGACCCCGGCGCGCTGGCTGATTGCCGGCGGCTCGCCGATGAGCTGAACCTTTACCTCGAGGTGGGACTTCCCTGCCCCAATCCTGTCCGTCGTTCCCGCGAGCTGGACCGACCGGTCACCCCCAGAGAAATGGCCGCCGAGCTCGCCCCGCACGTCGAGGCGCTGGCAATCCTGGGATGCCGCCGCGCGCGGATCTACATCGGCGACCGGCACGACCGCTTCCGCACCGACATTCGCTGGGACGACCAGCGCACCGCCACGGTCAGCGTGCTGCGCGAGCTCACCCCACGTCTCTGGGATCTCCACATCCGCCTGGCGATCGAGACGCACGCCGATCTGACGGCCAGCGAGCTCCTGGGGGTCCTCCATCGTCTCGATGACCAGGTTGCCGGGACCACCCTGGACACAGG
>JAKAUH010000198.1 GCA_021818605.1 Planctomycetota bacterium | reverse complement strand
TCCAGGTGCGCAGGGGCGGGTTCATCTTGTAGTTCGAGTCGAACGTTCGCAGCCGCTCGTCGGTGAGGGCGAAGTGGTGCGGGCAGGCCTCGGCCGTGACCCGGACCCCGCGGCGCTTCCCCTCGCGGACGAGCTCGACCGAGCGCGCGGTCGAGATGTGCTGGATGTGCAGCCGTCCGCCGGTGATCTCGGCGAGGCGGATATCGCGGGCAACCATGATGTCCTCGGCCGCGGCCGGCATGCCGCCGAGGCCCAGCCGCATCGACTCGATCCCCTCGTTCATCACGCCGCCGACGGTCAGCTCGGGGACCTGGCAGTGCTGCATGATCACCCGGTCGAACATCGTGGCGTACTGGAGGGCGCGCCGCATCAGGTCGGCCGAGGCGACCGGCGCGCCGTCGTCGGTGAAGGCGACGGCGCCGCCATCCACGAGCTGGCCCAACTCGGCGAGCTCGGCGCCCTGGCGGCCTTTTGAGACCGCACCCACGGGGAAGACGTTGGCCTGCCTGGCCCGCTGGGCCTGCAAGACAACAAACTCGGCGGCGGCCTGGGTGTCGATCGCGGGAATCGTGTTCGGCATGCAGGCGACCGACGTCACGCCGCCGGCCAGCGCGGCCGCGGCGCCCGTGGCGATGGTTTCGTCTTCCTCGTTGCCGGGCTCGCGCAGGTGGACGTGAATGTCGATCAGCCCAGGGCAGACGATCAGCCCGGTGGCGTCGATGAGGAGGTCAGCCTCGTCGGGCCCTCCGCCGCTGGGGAGGATCCGCCCTCGGCTGATCCACAGGTCGCCGGGGCCGTCGAGGCCCTGGCTGGGGTCGATGATCCGGCCGTTGCTAATCTGGATGGTGGGCAAAGGGGGATTCTCCCATCCCGGGGGCCGGTGGATCGGCCCGTGAGTCATTGCCGGGCCCGGCCGTCGCGGCCGTCCCGCGGGCCGGGCTCGACCCGGCCGCTGAGCAAGTAGAGCACCGCCATGCGGACGGCCAGGCCGTTGGTCACCTGGTCGAGGATTGCGGAATTAACGCCGTCGGCGACCTCGGGCGTCAACTCGACCCCGCGGTTGATGGGCCCGGGCGCCAGGAGCAGCAGGTCGGACTTGCCCAGCCGCACCCGCTCCTGGGTCATCATGTAGAACTGCGAGTACTCGGCGACCGATGGGAACAGCCCGAGCTGCTGACGCTCGAACTGGATTCGCAGGACATTCACCACATCGCACCGGGGCAGGACATCGTCGAGTTGGTAGGCCACTTCGCAGCCGAACCGCTCCCAGCCGCGGGGCACCAGGGTCGGCGGACCGCACAGGATCACCTGGGCTCCAAGCTTCGTCAGCGCGTGGATGTTGGACCGGGCGACGCGCGAGTGCGAGATATCCCCCAGCAGCCCGACGGTGAGCCCGTCGATCCGGCCCTTGGCCCGGCGGATGGTCATGAGGTCCAGGAGCGCCTGCGTGGGGTGCTCGTGGGCGCCGTCGCCGGCGTTGATGATCGAGCACCCGACGTGCTGGGCCAGCAGGTGGGGCGTGCCGGGCGTGGGGTGGCGGACGACCAGGACATCGGCGCCCATGGCCTCGATGTTCCGCGCGGTGTCGATGAACGACTCGCCTTTCGAGAGGCTCGATGTGCTGGCCGAGAAGTCCTGGGTGTCGGCCGAGAGCCGCTTGGCCGCCAGGCTGAAGCTTGTGCGGGTGCGGGTCGAGTTCTCGAAGAAGAGGTTGAAGACAATCCGGCCCTGGAGCGCGGGGACCTTCTTGCGGCTGCGGGTCGAGACCTCGGCGAACGACTCGGCCGTGTCGAGGATGGCGATGATCTCCTCGGCCGAGAGGTCCTCGAGGCCCAGCAGGTGCTTGCGGGTCCAGACGGTCGAATCGGCGGGGTGGGCGGGAGTGGTCACGGTTGGGGGCTCCCGTCCGGGGCCGCGGCGGAGGAGGCTCCGGCGGCCGGCTCGATGGCGACGATCTCGTCAACGGGGTCGACAGGTGTGAGCCGCACGCGGACGTGGTCGGCCCGCTCGGTCTGGACCCCCAGGCCCGGCAGCTCGGCCTGGATGGGAAGCTCGCGATGTCCTCGGTCGACCAGGACGACCAGGCGGACGGAGGCGGGCCGTCCCAGGTCGCAGATCGCATTCAGGGCGGCCCGGATGGTCCGGCCGGTGAACAGCACGTCGTCGACCAGGACGACGTCGGCGCCCTCGATGGCGAAGGGGATCTCGGTGCCGTGGAGCACCGGCCAGGCCTGGCTGCGGCCGAGGTCGTCGCGATAGAGCGTGATATCCACCGCCCCAACTGGGACGTCGAGCCCGGCCCGATCCCGCATCCGCTCGGCCAGTCGCTCGGCGAGGACGACGCCGCGGGTGCGGACGCCAACCAGTCGGAAGGGGACACCAGCGCGAACCCACCGCGACAGCTCGTCGGCCATGGCCGAGATCAGGCCGTCGATGGTCGCGGCGTCGCACAGCGGCCGTTCGCCCGTCTTCCGCACGGCAGGACCTCCCTAATGGACGACCGGGACCGCATGATCCTTGGAGGAACTGTAGCAGACGCGCAATGCGGCTTTCAAGGAGACCGGAAGCGCCACGAGCGGTCCGTACCGGCGTGACCGCGCCAACCCGGCATCCCGCCCGGCGGCCGGTTGTCGCCCGACTCGGCTTTCCCTGGGGACCGCGAGCACATACCATAGGATTCCGAAACGACGACCCGAAGAAAGCGACCGTGATCATCGCCGGCGGACACCGCGCCGTGCGTCGCCGCGACGAGGGACCAAGCACGATGAAGATTATCCTGGCGAACCCGCGGGGCTTCTGCGCGGGGGTGAACATGGCCATCGAGTGCCTGGAACGGGCCCTCGAGTTCTTCGGGCCGCCGCTCTATGTGTACCACGAGATCGTCCACAACAAGTTCGTGGTCGAGCGGTTCCGGCGGCTGGGCACGGTGTTCGTCGAGTCGATCGACGACGTCCCCGAGGGGGCCCCGCTGCTCTACAGCGCCCACGGTGTCTCGCCGCAGGTCCGCGAGCAGGCCCGCGGCCGCAATCTCGTGGCGATCGACGCCACCTGCCCGCTGGTGATCAAGGTGCACCTCGAGGCGATCCGCTACGCCCGCGACGGCTACACGATCGTCTTGATCGGACACGAGGGGCACGACGAGGTGATCGGCACCATGGGCGAGGCTCCCGGGCAGATGATCCTGGTTGAGACGGCCGAGGACGTCGAGCGGCTGGAGGTCCCTGATCCCGAAAAGGTCGCCTACCTGACCCAGA
>JAKAUH010000412.1 GCA_021818605.1 Planctomycetota bacterium | reverse complement strand
GGGACGAATCAGGCCCAGACCCGGAACTGGTGGCCCGACGCGGTGACATCGTCAACGCGGCGAGGGCACAGGCCGGAGGTACGGCCGCCAGGGCAACCCAGAGGGTGAGGCGACAGGATGTGCCGGAACCCTTCATCAGCCGGAGCGTCCCATCAGAATCGCGGGAACCCGATCCGATGGGAAAGAAATAACAGGTGTCGAGCCGACGTGTCAAGCCCCCCGAAAAAAATAGTTGTCCCCCGACGCCCAGGATGGCGGGACGTCAAAGGTAGCACGCGGTGATTGTCACCGGCGCGGTTCGTTTCACGGACTCCGGCCCGCTCCATCTGACGATGTCATGCGAACTTCCCCCGGACCGCCGACGCCCATGCTGTCCGCCCCGGCGGCGAGCGGCCGGGACCTGCCGGACATCGCTCTCACGACCGTCGCCAGGCCGGCGGGATCGGGGTGGCCGTGATGCGGCGCGGCCAACCCAGCGGTCGCGCGACGGTGCCGCGACGAACCGGCCGACGACACCCCGACCGGTCGACCGTCCACGGAACTGGGCGGCGCCGGTGAACCAGCCGTTCGGGCCGGCGAACGAGGCCGCGGTGTGGCGAAGCATCGAGCGAAGTCAGCCGTACGGGTCGGAGTCGTGGCCGGCCTTGATGACGGCGAGGCTGGGAATCGGATCCACGCCGAGGCCGCGCGGGAGGTCCCGGAACTGCGGGCTCGGGCCTTGGCCCCTTTTTCGCGTCGGGCCGGATCTCAGCCAGGTTGAACCCGCGCGGGAGACTCGTTCGCCAAATCGCGGAGCCGATCGCTCGGGACCATCAGCCGCCCCTCAATCGGATCGGATCGGATCGGATCGGCGGCCCACATCAGACGGCTGGACAGAAGCGTCGGTACAATGGCGTCGAAGAAGACCCGATCGGCCGTGACGAGGCGGGCACCCAGGGCCTCGGCTGTCGCCAGCTAGACGAAGTCGTCCACGGCCAGCCTCGGATTGGCGACACCGTGAGCCAGCTCGTACGCGAGGATGATCCGCCCTCCCGTGTCGTGCACCTGCATCGGATAGGCCAGCAATTCATCGAGGATCTCGCGGCCCCGGTCTCGATCCAGCTCGCAGCGCTGGGCCACCTTTTTCCAGAGGGTATTTCCACACTCGGCCGCAAAGAACGACGGGACGTGCAGACGGAATCGAGGCGACATGAACCGCCGCGCCTCGGCGGCGAGGGTCTCGGGATATACCACTTGATCGCCACGCTGGCATCGAGGACCAGACCGTCAGGCGGCGCCATGGACGCGCTCATCGATCCCGATCCTCACGGATGAGGATGAGGGCGGCGCTGTCGCTGTGCGGGCGGCCCTCAAGGGCGCGGCGGATTCGCTCGGCCCGGGCGCGGGCCTCGGCGATGTCGATCAACCGCCCGGCGGCCGCCCGCTCCAGAATCCGTCGCAATTCCGCTCCGCCTCGAGCGACCGCTGCTGGCGGGCCGCCCTCGCCTTCAAGTCATCGATCACACGATCGTCGAGATTCCGCACGATAAGCTGGCCCATGAACACCCCCACAGAAGAAGATGCTTCCTGTCCTGCGCCTTCAAAATGAGTTCACATCACAGAGATAGAGGCCAGGGGAAACGGAGCTGACAGGCGACGTCCCGAACAGGAAGTGGAGAGTTCCCAACCACTCTCATGGTTGGAGAATCCAGGTTGATCGTCTGGCTGGTCCGCCTGACCCGCCGGCCCATCCTCCCTCGCTCCGTTCCACCATTCTCGATGGCCAAACAGACGGCCCTCGCTGCCGACAGGCGGTACCCGACGGACATTGCCCTCCCGACCGGCGGCAGCCAGGCGAGCGGGACGGGTTCGGGCGGGGGCGACAGGTAAGAGACTGTCCCACAAGGTGAATAAACAGCCTCTACAAATGCGACATTGGTCGCGGATCACCAAGGCCGTTCCATTTCCAATGGCTCGGCCCGCGGGGTCGGTCCAACCACCGCCTCAAAAAGGGCCTCGCGCGGAGGGACATCGCGGAGAGAAATCACTCTGCTCTACGTGCTCCGCCCGCATCGCTGGAGGCGGGTGGGCGACAAGTTCGGGTACGCAGGATGCCACTTTGCCAGGCTGACACGCGGGCTCGAAGCACCAAATTCATTTCGGCGTAAGACCGTGCGAGGCCTGCCGCCAGACTACCACAGGGCAGCTCAGTTTTCATCGGTTCGGGTGCCGCCCAGCGGGCGGCGTGACGGCTGACACAGACCGACGCCGCTGGTTTCGGCTCCCGAGCCCCCAATCCGCGTTCTGCCCCCGCGACGGCCTTGCTCGATGCTGGCGGCTGCGGGTATGCTTGAGGCGGTTTCTCTCGCCGGGAGGAGGGAGTCGACAATGACGACGATCGAGACCACCATCCAGGTCGATGACGAGGGGAAGGCAACGATCCGATTGCCTTCCGACCTGAAGGCGGGGTCCTATCGAGCGGTTCTCGTGATCAACGGTCCGGAGCCGCTCGCGGCGCGTCCCCCGCTGACCTTCTCGGCCCATGACGTCGGTCCCTGGCCGGGAGGTTTCACGGCCCGGCGCGAGGAGATCTATGGCGACGACGGCCGCTGATCCGGTGTTCGTGGACACCAACATCCTGGTCTTCGCCAATACGGCGACAGCTCCATTTCATGCCGGGGCCCAGGCGGCACTGCGGTCACATGCCGCATCGGGGACAGAGCTGTGGATCAGCCGGCAGATCCTCCGAGAATACCTGGCGACCCTTTCGAGGCCACAAACCTTCACGGTCCCCGTACCCGCGGCGACCCTGTGTGCGGACCTCGCCCGCTTCCAGGCCGAGTACCGGATCGCCGAGGATGGCCCGGCCGTCACCGGAAACCTACTGATCCTGCTGAACTCGATCGTCATCGGCGGCAAGCAGGTCCACGACGCCAACATCGTGGCCACGATGCAGACCTACGGGCTGCGCCGGCTCCTGACGCACAACACGGCCGACTTCGCCCGATTCGGGGCGCTGATCCGGGTTGAGCCGCTGATCACACCGCCGTGAGGGTCGGGTCCCATCCTCGGGTGCCTTTCGCGCACCGGGCGGCGCCGGAAGAATGGCCCGACCGACTGCGCGCCTGCGGAAAAAGGAACTGACACCGACCGCCCCCCCGCTCACATGCTGGAAGCCTTGTCCTTGACATATCGCTTCTCAACCTTGGCGTGGCAGACGACCTGGATGTCGTCCTCGACCGAGGCCGCCTTCTTCCAGGCCGGGACTCCCTGCGCGAG
>JAKAUH010000424.1 GCA_021818605.1 Planctomycetota bacterium | reverse complement strand
CTCGACGTTCTTCCCCTTGACCTTCTTGGACTCGATCTGGGGCAAGTTGCCCTCGGCGTCCTTGAACAGGTTCTGCCAGCGCTTGAGATTGTCCTGGACCGAGCCGGCGCCGCCGGGGAAGGCGAAGACGATCAGCTCGGCGGGGTAGCCGTCACCCTCGATTGGGGCGGCCTTGAGCTGTGCCCGGCGCATCTGGTTGGCCGGCGTGCTCGACTTCCAGGCCTTCGGCGCCTCGAACGTCAATCCCCTGGCGTCCACGGTTTGCTTCGGCTCATCGGCGCCGATCGAGAAGAAGGCGAGGGCGGCCAGGGCACAGCCCCACGGGGCGATCCGACGAAGCTCGTCTGGGCGATTCATGATGCGAAGACTCCTGAAACCTGGGAATGCCGGCCGAGGCTTGCGAGGGCCGCGCGGCCGGGCTACGCTACCTTTCACGCTCGACGCTGTTCTGTGTCTGCTCTGCCTTGTTCGACCGCTCTGAAAGATCCCCGACCCGACCCGCCCGGACGCGTCCGCGCACGCTTTCGATGCCTGGATCGCGTGGACGCGCCGGCCAGGAGCCATGCCGTGAAGCGATTCCTCCTCGTCGGACTGACCGTCGCGATTGTCTGCGGCCTCGCCGGGCCAGTCGCCGCCCAGAACCAGGTGCCCGGGGGCGCCAGGGTGTTCCTTCTGTCGGGCGGGCAACGCAGGCACCACGGCTATCGCGAACAGGCATTCTACCTGTCCAACGCCCTTGAGAACACGGGCCGGTTCCAGGTGACAATCGGCGAGGACGCCGCCATCGTCGAGACCCCGGCCATCCGCAAGTACGACCTGCTGATTGTCCTGGCCGATCGCCGCGATCCAGAGTTCAAATATACGAAGGGCCAGCAGGAGGCCATCTTTGAATTCGTGCGCTCCGGCCACGGCTATGTCTCGATCCATGGCGCGGATAATGCCGCCTCCGACTGGCTGCCCACCTGGAAGGAGATGCTCGGCGGAGTGTTCTCGCATCATGGTCTGCCCGACGGCAGGACCCGCAAGGGGAGCTTCACCGTCAAGATCGTGGACACCTCCAGCCCCGTCACCCGCGGCCTCAAGGATTTTCCGATCAAGGACGAATTATACTACCATCTTCAGATGATGCCCGACGTCCAGCCGCTGGCCACCATCGAGTACCAGGGCGAGGCCTGGCCGGTCGCCTGGACCCGGACGTTCGGCAAGGGACGCGTGTTCCACACCACCATGGGGCATCGCGACTTCGGGCAAAACAAGGATGATCCGCTTCGCGATCCCAATCTGCTGCGGCTGGTGATCCAGGGGGCTGAATGGGTTGCCGAGGGTCGACCCGCCCCCAGGCGGTGAGCCCCCGCTTTCTCGTGGTGTACGGGATGCCAGGCGCTTGCCCTGTACCGGCGTTGCCGTGATAATGACTGGAGTAAACTTCCCGCCGGTTTCATCCCACCCTACCCTTCGACGAATCCGGACGACGCATGCAAGCGGAAACGCCTGTCATTCACCATCAAGCCCGCCGGATGGGTCGCAGTGTTGCGATCCAGGGAACCGCCGGGATGCTGGCCCTGCTGGTCCTAGCCACGGTCGCGATTGCAGCGCGGACCGACGACCCGGGTCGCGTCGACTTCCGCAAGGAGGTCCTGCCGATCCTGTCGGAGAACTGCTTCCTCTGCCACGGCCCGGATTCGGGCACGCGGAAGGCCGACCTTCGGCTCGACACGAAGGAGGGCGCGCTCCGCGCGAAGGATCCGGTGATCGTGCCGGGCAAGAGCGACGAGAGCGAGGTGTTCCTCCGCGTGGCCAGCCATGACGCGGACGAGATCATGCCGCCGCGGAAGTCGGGCAAGAAGCTCACGTCGGCGCAGGTCGAGGTGCTGCGGAAGTGGATCGACCAGGGTGCAACCTGGACCGGGCACTGGGCGTTCGAGCCGCCGCGACGGCCGGCGCCCCCGGCTGTGAAGGATCGCGGCTGGCCGAGGAACCCGATCGACGCATTTGTCCTCGCCCGGCTCGAGACCGAAAAGCTCGCACATTCCCCCGAGGCGTCCCGGGCCACGCTGATCCGCCGCGTCTCCCTCGACCTGACCGGCCTGCCGCCGACTCCCGAGGAGGTCGATCGATTCGTCGACGATCCCTCGCCCGATGCCTACGAACGGCTGGTGGACCGACTGCTGGCCTCGCCTGCGTACGGCGAGCGCATGGCGATGGACTGGCTCGACGGCGCCCGGTATGCCGACACCAACGGGTATCAGAACGACTTCGCCCGCACGATGTGGCCCTGGCGCGACTGGGTCATCGCGGCGTTCAATGCCAACCAGCCCTTCGACCAGTTCACCATCGAGCAGATCGCCGGCGACCTGCTGCCGAAGCCGACGCTCTCGCAGCGCATCGCCACCGGCTTCAATCGGAACAACCGCACCGTCACCGAGGCTGGCTCGATCGACGAGGAGTGGCACGTCGAGAACACCGTCGACCGGATCGAGACCACCGCGACGGTTTTCCTCGGCCTGACGATGGGCTGCACCCGCTGCCACGACCACAAGTATGATCCGATCGCGCAGCGCGAGTTCTACCAGTTCTTCGGCTTCTTCAACGCCCTCAACGAGAAGGGCGTCTACACCGAGACCCGCGGCAACGTGCCGCCCCTGATCGTTCTGCCGCGCCCCGGCGACAATCGCCGGCTGGCTGAGTTCGACGTGGCTCTCGCGATGGTGAAGGCGTACGGCGACAGGAAGCACGCCGAGGCCATCGCAAAGGAGCGCGCGGCCTTCGAGAAGTCGATCCCCTCGGTGATGGTGATGGAGGACATGCCGAAGCTCCGGCCAACGTACGTCCTCAAGCGGGGCCAGTATGACCAGCCGGACAAATCCCGCACCCTCGAGCCCGGGACACCGTCGTGCCTGCCCGGGCTTCCCGCGGATGCGCCGCGGAACCGGCTGGCGCTGGCCCGGTGGCTGGCCTCGCCCGGCAACCCGCTCACCGCGCGGGTTGAGATGAACCGGGTCTGGCAGCATCATTTCGGCATGGGACTGGTCAAGACCGCCGAGAACTTCGGCGTGCAGGGCGAGCCGCCGAGCCATCCCGAGTTGCTCGACTGGCTGGCGACCGAGCTGGTCCGCACCGGCTGGGACCTGAAAACCATGCACCGGCTGATCGTCACGAGCGCGACGTATCGCCAGGCGTCGCGAGTCTCGCCGGCGCTGGTGACCCACGATCCCGAGAATCGCCTGCTGGCTCGTGGGCCGCGGTTCCGGCTCTCGGCCGAGGTGGTGCGTGACAACGCCCTGGCGGTCGCGGGCTTGCTCACCTCGCGGATCGGTGGGCCGTCGGTCAAGCCGTATCAGCCGGCCGGGCTGTGGGAAGAACTGGCGGGCGGCGCCGGCGAAGGGGCTTATATCCAGGACCGCGGACCGAACCTGTATCGCCGCAGCCTGTATGTCTATCGCAAGCGGACCGTGCCGCACCCGATGCTGGCGACGTTCGACGCGCCCAGCCGCGAGATCTGCCAGGTCAAGCGCGCGAGGACGAACACGCCGCTCCAGGCGCTCGAGCTACTCAACGACGTGGCGTATGTCGAGGCGGCGCGGGCACTCGGGCAGCTCATGATCGAAGCGGGCGGTTGCACGCCCGAGCAGCGGCTGGTGTATGCCTTCCGCCGCACGCTGGCGCGCGAGCCGTCGGCCGCCGAACTGGGCGTGCTCGGGCGCGGGCTCGATCGATATCTCGCCTCCTATCGCACCGATCGCGACGCGGCGCGGCGGCTGATCCGCGTCGGCGAGAGCCCGCCCGATTCGCGGCTCGACCCGGCCGAGCTGGCCGCGTACACCGCGTGCGCCAGCGTGATCCTGAACCTCGACGAGACCATCACGCAGGAATGACCTGAAATCCGTCGCGGGCGTCGGCCGGGTTGTTCGCAACGACCAGCGCCGCGCATCGCGTCAACGACCGGGGAGCGAGGCCCATCGTGGACGAACTGAAGATCGCCCAGCACGTGAATCGCCGGCTGTTCCTGACGCGCGCGGGCGTCGGTCTCGGCGCCGTGGCGCTGGGATCGCTGCTCGAGGGCGAGGGACTGCACGCCGGGACCGACATCACCACTCCGAAGCGCGCGCGCGGGGGCGCGGGCGCGGGTGCCGCGGCGAGTGGCGGTCTGCCGGGGCTGCCGCATTTTCCGCCGAAGGCGAAGCGAGTTATCTACCTGTTCCAGTCGGGTGCCCCGTCGCAGATGGACCTGCTCGACTACAAGCCGGCGCTCGAGAGCCGGCGAGGGATCGAGCTGCCGGACTCGGTCCGGATGGGCCAGCGGATCACGACGATGACCTCGGGGCAGAAGAGTTTCCCCGTGGCGCCGTCGGTGTTCAAGTTCCGCCAGTACGGCCAGAGCGGCGCGTGGATCAGCGAGCTGTTGCCGCACACGGCCGGCATCGCCGACGACATCGCGATCATCCGCTCGATGCAGACCGAGGCGATCAACCACGACCCGGCGATCACGTTCGTGCAGACGGGCTCGCAGCTCGCCGGTCGGCCGAGCATGGGCGCGTGGGTCGCCTACGGGCTGGGGAGTCAGAACCAGGATCTACCGGCGTTCGTCGTGTTGCTCTCGCGCGGGCGGACCGACCAGCCGTTGTATGACCGGCTGTGGGGCAGCGGCTTCCTGCCGACCCGCTATCAGGGCGTGAAGCTCCGCGGTGGCAAGGAGCCGGTGCTCTACCTGGCCAATCCATCGGGGTGCTCGTCGCCGACGCGGCGGCAGATGCTCGACGACATCGGGGCCCTGGACGACCTGCACCACGCCGAGACCGGCGATCCCGAGATCCTCACCCGGGTTGCCCAGTACGAGCTGGGATATCGGATGCAGCAGTCCGTCCCCGAGCTGACCGACCTGTCGAGCGAGCCGAAATCGGTCCTCGACCTGTACGGGCCGGATGTGATGAAGCCCGGCAGCTATGCGGCCAACTGCCTGCTGGCCCGGCGGTTGGCCGAGCGCGGGGTGCGGTTCATCCAGCTTTATCACATGGGCTGGGACCAGCACGGGGACCTGCCGAATCAGATCCGCTCGCAGTGCCGCGACACCGACCAGGCCTCGGCGGCGCTCATCAAGGACCTCAAGCAGCGCGGGCTGCTGGACGACACGCTGGTCATCTGGGGCGGCGAGTTCGGCCGGACGGTGTACTCTCAGGGGCAGCTTACCGCGACGACCTATGGTCGCGATCACCACCCGCGGTGCTTCACGATCTGGATGGCCGGCGGCGGCATCAGGCCGGGTACGGTCCTCGGCGAGACCGACGACTTTTCTTACAACATCGTCAAGGACCCGGTCGAGGTCTACGACCTGAACGCCACGATCCTCCGCCTGCTGGGGATCGAGCACACGCGGCTGACTTACCGCTTCCAGGGCCGCGACTTCCGGCTCACCGACGTCCGCGGCAAGGTGGTCGATCGGTTGCTGGCGTGAACGATCAGGGATCTTCAGTCGTCGATCCGGCGTGACCATGACGATTGGAACTCGCCCCCGGGCGATCAGGCCTCAAGCAAGCTGAGGATCTCGACATACTCCGATCGCTCCATCGAATCCAACGGGTCGTCGATTCTCTGCCGTAGCCAATCGATGATCGATACGCCCAGAGGGATCGTTTGCGTGGGATCGGCGCCGTGCTGCAAGAGCAGCCGGACCAGCGCCACCCGGCCGTGCACGACCGTCTCGAACAGCGGCGACTCACCGCGCGGGCCGGTCGCGTTCGGATTGGCGCCGTGGGCCAGGAGGAACTTCACCATCTCGCGGGCGTTGGCGTCCGGGATGTAATGCCGGACGCAGTCGAACAGCGGCGGGATGTCGTGCGGCAGGCCGTCAATCGGGCAGCCGGCGGCAACCAGGATTTCGAGGCATTCCTTCCACCGAGCCGCGTCGCAATGCCCGCAACGGTAGAGGGCCGACGCGAGCGGCGACCCCAGGGTGTCCGGTTCGACGGTTAACGACGCTCCCCTTCGGATGGCGTCGCGGATTCCTTCTGGGTCGCACTGCTCAATCGCCTGGGCCAGGTCGTCGGAAGCGGGATTCTCGCCCGCGCTAAGCGCCGGGCGCTGGTAGAACACATACCCGCGGAGGCCCGTTTTCACCGGCTTCCCTCGGGTGCCGACGATCACGAATTCGCGCTCGTTGGCGTGGATCGTTCGCGAGGGCCGGGCGATCTCGAACTCCTCGCAAATGCGTCGGAACTCTCGTTCGGCCGGATCGGCACTGCCCCGTCCTGCCGCCGGTCGGGCATCCTGCTGGAATTCGACCACCGACTTGCCGGCTCGATGCATCCGAACGAACCAGCCCTCCGCCTCCGGCCGGCATCCGAACCAGGCGACTTCCAACCGTCGGCTGCCAGCGTTGGTCTCGAACAGGGCCTTGCCGTCGGCCGTGGAAGAGAGGAGTGGGACCCAGGATTCGCCGGCGAATCCGGGCGCGAGCATCCAGCGCCCCCTGGGCGGGCCGAGGAACGAGAGGTCGCGTGCCTCGTCGGTGTAAAACACGGTGGGACTACCCGGGAACGGGACCCGTAGCAATGTCTCCAGCCGGCCGACCTGGTTCCGTTTGGCCGGAACGACATGGCGCACCAGAACGTGATCCCACGCGGTCGATGCCGGATTCATGGCCATGTCTCACACTCTCTCCGGGATCGCAAATCTCTCCCATCGGGACCCGACCGGTGTCATAATGCCGGCAATAACTCATGGTCCCGAGGGTCCCCACGATGGCAGGTTACTTCATCTACTCGCTCGACTGGGACAAATTCCACCGCTTTGTGGAGGAACCCAGCCGCACCCAGCTCCTAGCTTTTGCCGAGCAGGTTTCCGATGGCCTGGATGAATCTGACGAGGATCTGAAGCCCGGCGACCCGGTTTCCGACTGGCCCAGCGAGCCCGAGGAGCTGTGCGAGGTGATCCGCCCTCGCCTGGCCAGTCTGGACTGGTACAGCGACCTTTCGGATGCCGGCAAGTCGATCTGGGAGCGGGCGATCATCGCGTTCAGCGAACGCCGGAGGCGGGGCGACGACCTGAGCTTCCGCTGCGCGTGCGACGACAGCGTCTACTGGGACGTCATCGAGATCGCCCGACGGTATCACGGCGTGCCGCTGAACCGGATCACTGACGCAGCCGTGTCCCACTTCGGCGCGCGGCCGTATCGCTACCACCCGCCTGCCGACCGGGTGCCCGAGTGGGGCGACTGGACTCCCTACCATAGCATGCACACCCCGGACGAGGTTGTCAGGCTGCTCGAAGAGCTGAAAGCGGCTGGCCCGTCGATCCTCGCGGCCCAGGACGATGACGCACGGGGCGACTACGAGCGACTGCTCCCGGCCGTCGAGAAGGTGGCTCGCGACGGGAGGTTGCTGTATGTGGGGGTCGATACGTGACAGAGAGCCGCGGGAGGATCGGGTCGGGGGCTGGGCCGCCATTGACAACCGGCGCCGGGGGGTCTTACGATCGAGAAGATCAACCACTCCCTTCCTCAGCGAGACGAGGAGCGTTCGCGACGTGTTCCGGTCCCGTGGGATCCTCCCGAGTCGCCCGGCGGTTTTCGCCCTGGCGATGGTCGTGTGCTGGTGCTGGGCCGCGCGCCCGGCCGGCGCATCGGGGTGCCACGTGCCTGACCGGCCCGTGCTCGGCGAACGGCTCTCGTGGGATCGCGTCGATCCGCTCGGGCCGATCGGGGTTTCCGATCGGCTGATGCCGCCAGTGCTGAGGCGTACCCCGTGCGGGGGCGAGGTGCCCACTCCTCCCGTCGCACCCACCGGATTGGTCGAATCCGCCGATCGGGCCGCGGACCGTGTCACCCTGCCTCCGGGGACTGCCGGCCGGCTGGCGGTCGGGGACGATCGCCGGGACAATCCGCTGCATGTCTTCCGACTGGATCGGCCTCCCCGTTGATTCGCCGCGCATTATTGTCGGCTCGTCGGCGGGACGGACGGACGACCGGAGTCAGGCTGGAAAGCCTGACCGGCGTTCGGATCGGAGTCAGGCTGGAAAGCCTGACCTACGTTGCGTCCCGCCGGGGTGTTTAACTTCGTTCGCGGTGAATCGTTCGGCTGGGAGAGTCGGCCCGTGTTGCCTGCGCGCTTGCTGAGTGGACCATTGCGCGTCCTTGGCCCGATCTTGGTGTTGCCCCTGCTCGGCTGCGGGCCGGGCGGCTGGGGCGGTGGAGATGCTGTGCGCGTCGAACCGCCCAGATCGTGGAAGCGGGTTGAAACGACGCGGTGGAGGGTGCCAGGCGTGGCGATCGCCGCCTGGGCGGGGCCGGAGGGCTCGTCGCTGGTCGTCTACCGCGCGCTGCCCGTTCCCGACGGTACGGCCGCCATGATCGCCGACGCCCTGGTCAACCGGATGGAGCACCTGCCGGGCGTCGTGATCCTCGAGCGGCGGACCGAGCCGGTCGCCGGCCGGACCGCGGCGCGGGTCGAGCTCACCGCGCCGGGGACCGGCGACGCTCTCGCACCGTCCGGCGCTGGCGAGTTCGTCGTGCCCGAGGGCCAGAAGCCTGTTTCCACGCGGCAGGTCACCATCGGGTTCGTCCGACCCGATCAGACCCTCTATCTGCGCTGGCACACGCCCGAGGCGTCGTACGAGAGGATCGTCGGCGATATCCGCGCGACGCTCGAATCGCTACGGCTCGACCCGGGCGAGCCCAGTCCGCCCGCGAAATGAGGCCGGCCGCTGGGCGAAACGGCTGTCCATGCATTCTCTAGCATCCTTTCATCAATCTCATCGTGGAACCCGGGCGATCGGTGGAATGGATCGCCCGATCTCGAATCGGAGTGCTCGTCCATGTCGGCACAAGTCCAGCCCATGCGAGATCGGCGCGGGAGGACCTACACCCCGGCCATCGGGTCGAAGTTGCGGCCATTGCTCTGGGTCATCCTCATCGCTTTTGCCGTGCTGGGGGCCAACGGTGTCTACCTGGCCAGCGTGACGGGGCTGACCTGGTATCTGGGCACCACCCAGCAGACGTTCTTCTACATGCTGATGGTTTTATTGCACCTGGCGCTCGGGTTCCTGGTGGTGGTGCCGTTTCTGGTGTTCGGCTTTGCGCACCTGGCGACGTCGTGGCGGCGGCCAAATCGGGCGGCGGTGCGTTATGGACTGGCCCTGCTGGCCGCGGCGCTCGTGATCCTGATCTCGGGGCTGGTCCTGGTGCGGATCGGCGGGTTCGAGGTGCGGGACCCGAGGATCCGCGACGTCGGCTACTGGCTGCACGTGGTGGCGCCAATCGCGGCGATCGGGCTTTATGTCAAGCACCGCCTGGCCGGGCCGATGATCCGGTGGCACTGGGCCCGTCGGTTCGGCGTGGCCGTGGCGGCGTTTATCGTACTGATGGCGATCCTGCACCGCGAGGATCCGCGGGCGTTCGGCGTGACGGGGCCGAAGGAGGGGAAGCAGTATTTCTATCCCTCCGAGGCGGTCACCGCCAACGGCAAGTTCATCCCGGCGAAGACGCTGATGATGGACGAGTACTGCATGAAGTGCCACAAGGACGCGTACGACGGCTGGTATCACTCGGCGCATCACAACAGCTCGTTCAACAACAAGCCGTACCTGGCGAGCGTGCGCGAGACGCGGCAGGTTTCGCTCAAGCGCGACGGCAATACCCAGCCCGCGCGGTGGTGCGCCGGGTGTCACGATCTGGTGCCGTTCTTCTCGGGAGCGTTTGACGATCCCAATTACGACGACGTCAGCGATCCCACGAGCCAGGCCGGGATCACGTGCACGGGCTGCCACGCGATCACCAATGTGAACAACACGCGCGGGAATGCCGCGTACACGATCGAGGAGCCGGTGCATTACCCGTTCGCCTACAGCGAGAACCCGGTGCTCCAGTGGATCAACCAGACGCTGGTGAAGGCGAAGCCCGAGATGCACAAGAAGACCTTCATGAAACCGTTCATGAAGGACAGGGACAATCTCGGGCAGGTGAAGTTTTGCTCGACCTGCCACAAGGTCGGTCTGCCGTACGGACTGAACCACTACCGCGACTTCGTGCGGGGGCAGAACCACCACGACCCGTACCTGCTCTCGGGCGTCTCGGGTCACGGGGCGAGGAGCTTCTATTATCCCGACGTGGCGAAGACGACGTGCACCGAGTGTCACATGGGGCTTAAGCCGTCGACCGATTTCGGTGCGCAGGACTTCGACGGCAAGGGCGGGCGCGAGATCCACGACCACTTCTTCGTCGGGTCCGACACGGGGCTGGCGGCGATCCTGGGAGATAAGGAGTCGGCCGAGCGGCATGCGCGGTATCTGGCCGGCAAGAAGGTGCGTGGGGACGTCGTCGGACGGCGCGAGGGGGGCGCGATTGACGGGCGGCTCGTGGCCCCGCTTCGGCCCGAGGCACCCACGCTCGAGCCGGGCGGGAAGTACCTGGTCGAGGTCGTGGTTCGGACACTCGGTGTGGGCCATCTGTTCAGCCAGGGGACGGTCGACTCGAATGAGATCTGGGTTGAGCTGACCGCACGCTCGGGCGGGAAGATCATCGGCCACTCGGGCGGGATCGACGCGGCCGGGAAGGTCGATCCCTACTCGCATTTCATCAACGTCTACATGCTGGACCGGCACGGCAACCGGATCGACCGGCGCAATCCGCAGGACATCTTCGTCCCGCTCTACAACAAGCAGATCCCGCCCGGCGCGGGGCAGGTCGTCCACTTCGGGCTCGACATGCCGAAGGGTATCCAGGGGCCGATCACGCTCGAGGCGAAGGTCAACTATCGCAAGTTTGACCGGACTTACATGGATTACATCTACGGCAAGGGGAAGGGGCCGGAGCTGCCGATCGTGGTGATGGCAAACGACACGGTGGACGTCGCGGTGCGCGGCGGCCCGGCGGCGAAGAACGCTCCCTCGCCGATCGAAGCGGTCTGGCAGCGGTGGAATGACTACGGCATCGGCCTGTTGCTCGAAGGCCCGGCCAAGGGCGGTCAGAAGGGCGAGCTGCGCCAGGCCGAGCAGGTGTTCCAGAAGGTCGCCGAGCTCGGCCGCGCGGACGGATGGGTCAATCTGGCGCGGGTCTATCAGAAGGAGGGCCGGATCCCCGAGGCGCTCGCCGCGCTCGAGAAGGCCGCGGCGCACAAGGAGCCGCCGGCTCCCTGGGTGATCAACTGGCTCACCGGGCAGATCAACGTGCGGAACACGATGCTCGACGAGGCGATCCAGAACTTCGAGAGCGTGCTGAATACCCGCGTGCCCGAGCGGAAGATCGACCTGAGCCTCGACTACATGGTGATCAACGAGCTGGCCGGTGCGCTCTACCTGCGGTCAAAGGACCCGGCGATCCCCGCCGACAGCGACGAGCGGCGCGACTATCTGAAGAAGACGATCGCCGCGTATCGCCGGACGCTGGCGATCGACTCCGAGAATGTGGCCGCACACTACGGACTGGCGCAGGCGTACCACGACCCGGCGTGGGGGCGGGTGAAGATCGAGGCGGGCGATCAGACGAAGAGGCCCGGCGGCCCGGTCGACCCCGACGAGCTGCTGAAGCTCGCCCGCGAACTGGCCGGTTTGAAGGGACCCGACCAGGCACCCCAGCGCGTCGGGCTGGCATTGCGGCTGGGCGAGGTCGTCGACCGATTCATGAAGGGGCCGCGTCCGCAGTACCAGTCGCGGCTCGAGCCGCTGCACGACGTCGTCGCGATCCTGGGCCCGGCCTGGGACGCCGAGACCGACGCCGAGGCCCGCGGCGCACTGGCCTTTGCCCTGGAGGCAACGCACCGCCGGCTGCACGAGCGGCTCAAGCCGGATGAGACGGCCGAGGGCCAGGCGTTCGCGGCCGCGCGGAAGAAGGACCCGGCGGCCAACATGAACGCCCAGTCGATCGTCATCCACCCGATGAATCGTCCCGGCGCGCCGGGGATTGACTCGCCGGCCGGCGGAGTCGCCGCGCGCGCGGCGTCGTCACCCCCACACTCGCACGAAGCCAACCCGATGGAGAGCGGAGAATGAGTCGATATTTGATCGGACGCGCCGCGGCGGTCGCGGCCCTGATGACGCTGCCCCTGGCGATCACGGGGTGCGGGCCCGAGCCGCCGAAGAAGACCGTCGCCACGCCCCAGGCCCCGAGGCGCCCGGACGAGGTGCGCGCCGAGACGATCCCGAACGTCAAGTTCGTGGATATCACGGAGGAGGCCGGGATCACGTTCCGTCACTTCAACGGCGCCAACGGCGAGAAGCTCCTGCCCGAGACGATGGGCGCCGGTGTGGCGTTCCTGGATTATGACCGCGACGGCGATCAGGACCTGTTCCTCGTGAACTCGTCGTACTGGCCGCGTCACGAGGTGAATCCAAAACCCACCCAGGCGCTTTATCGCAATGACGGCAAAGGGCACTTCGAGGACGTGACGAAGGCGGCCGGACTGGATAAGACCTTCTACGGTCAGGGCGTGGCGGTTGGCGACTTCGACAATGATGGCGACGAGGATCTGTACGTGACGGGCGTCGGCGGCGGGCACCTGTTCCGCAACGACGGCAAGGGGCACTTCGAGGACGTCACCGAGTCATTCAACGCAGGCGGGCCGCGAAGCTGGCTAACCGGGGCGGCGTTCCTTGATATCGAGAACGACGGCGACCTCGACCTGTTCATCGCCAGCTACATCACCTGGTCGCCTGAGATCGATAAGGTGCAGGGATTCCAGCTCACCGGTCTGGGTCGGGCGTACGGGCCGCCGACGTCATTCAGCGGGTCGTTCTGCTGCCTGCTTCGCAATGACGGCGACCGGTTTGTGGATATCAGCGCGCAATCGGGCGTGCAGGTCAAGACGCCCGACCTGGGCGTCGCGGTGGGCAAGTCGCTGGGCGTCGCGCCCCAGGACGTCGACGGCGACGGGCTGGTGGATATCGCGGTGGCCAACGATACGGTCCAGAACTTCCTGTTCAAGAACAGGGGGGGCGGCAAATTCGAGGAGATGTCGATCCTCGCGGGCGTGGCGTTCGATCAGTCGGGCGGTCCTCGCGGGGGCATGGGCGCTGACTGGGCCCATCCGCTCAACGACGACCGGCTGGCGCTGGCGATCGGCAACTTCGCCAACGAGATGACGGCGCTCTATGTGAGCGACCAGCCGTCGTCGATGGTGTTCTCGGACGTGGCCAATCTGTACGGCCTGGGCGCTCCCACTCAGCCGCCGCTGAAGTTCGGCCTGTTCTTCTTCGATTACGACCTCGACGGCCGGCCCGACTTACTGTCGGCCAACGGGCACCTCGAGCCCGAGATCTCAAAGGTGCAGGCCAGCGAGCACTACGAGCAGTCGGTGCAGCTTTTCTGGAACTCGGGCCGGCCGGGCCGGAACCTCTACACGCTGGTCCGGCCGCAGCAGGCCGGCGAGGACCTGTTCCGGCCGATCGTGGGCCGCGGCTGCGCCTACGCCGACATCGACGGCGATGGCGACCTGGACGTCGTGATCACGGTGAACAACAACACGCCTCGTCTGTTCCGCAATGATGGCGGCAATGCCAACCACTGGATCCGCCTCGTGCTCGAGGGAGACGGCAAGTCGTCGAATCGTGATGCCATCGGCGCTCGAGTCGAGTTCCAGCGCGGCGAGACCGTGTGCCGCACCCAGCTCTTCCCGTCCAGGAGCTATCTCTCGTCGGTCGAGCTGCCCCTGACCTTCGGCCTCGGGAAAGCCGGCAAGGCCGACGAGATACGGATCACCTGGCCTTCAGGCAAGACGACCACTCTTCGCGATCTTCCTACCGACCGAGTGCATCACATCAAGGAAGTGCAGGCTCCGCGGTAATCTGATCGAGCGAACATGTCGGGCGGAGATGTCGTAGAATGGAGGTGGGAAGCCTCGATCAAACGGGAACAGCCACCCGTGATAGGGAGGCTTTTCCCGTTTCGTTGGGATCTTGGCGGCCGGGGCGATCCGGCTAGACCAAGGGGACGAGGATGTGCGCCGACCCGGGCCCTGAATTTTGCGGAATGGGGAGAAGAGGAAAGTCCCGACCTTCGTTTGGTCGATGAAGATACCGAGTGGGAGTGTCCTGCCTACACTCTCGAAGGTGTCGAGACCCGCCGTCAGGATGACGAGGAGGTATCGGTGGCGAGCGAATGATTTGCCCCCTTCATGGGCACATGGGGGCGAGGGAGTGATCGAAAATACGGTGCGGATCGGCCGCCTGTGACACCACAGGATGACGGCGGTGGTCGTCGTGTCGATTCTCGATCACCATGGGATTGAAAGGTTTACGAAAAGCATCGTCGCGAGCGCGGCCGTTTGCCAAACCCGCGAATCGGGCGCAAAATCAATGTTAAACACCGGCTAGACGGTCGGTGAAGTGCGGGAAGGAAGGGCTAACGCCATGTTGAGCCTCTTCGGACCGGCGCGGACAGGATACTGCGACGGCGTGACGCGGCGCGATTTCTTGAGGATCGGCGGACTGGCCCTCGGGGGTCTATCGCTACCCGCGTTGTTGCGGGCGGAGAGCCAGGCTGGCATCCGGCACTCACACAAGGCGGTCATCATGATCTTCCTGGCTGGCGGGCCGCCGCACCAGGACATGTTCGACCTGAAGCCGGACGCACCCGAGGGGATTCGGGGCGAGTTCCGGCCGATCCCGACGAACGTCCCGGGTCTGAACATCTGCGAGCACATGCCGCGGCTGGCGGGGATGATGGATCGCTTCGCGGTGATCCGGTCGATCGTCGGGGCCGGTCCGGACCACTCGGCCGGCCAGTGCCTGACTGGGTACAAGGACATGATCAGCAAGGCTCAGGGCGGCCGGCCGAGCCTGGGATCGGTCGTTTCGCGGCTGAAGGGACCGGTGCATCCCGACGTGCCGACCTTCGTGGGGCTGTCGCCGAGGACCGGCGAGCCACGGTGGGGCAATCCGGGTGAGCCGGGGTATCTCGGTCTGCCGCATGCCCCGTTCACGCCGTTCCGTGCCGAGTCGAAGGGGAAGTATGGAACGGGCGGGGCGGGCCTGAGCCTGGACGTGGCCGCGCTCGATCCGGCCCGGCTGGCCAGCCGGCGGTCCTTGCTCGGCCAGCTTGATGGCTTCCGCCGTGAGTTCGACCACGACGACGCCGTGCGCGGGCTGGATAGCTTCAGCCAGCGGGCCTTCGAGGTCTTGACGTCGCGCCGGGTGTATGAGGCGCTCGACGTGACCAAGGAAGATCCGAGGATCCGCGCCCGGTACGGGATCGGCGACATGAAGCCCGAGCAGGACGGCCCGCCGTGCTGCATGGACCACTTCCTGATGGCCCGGCGGCTGGTCGAGGCCGGCGCGCGGGTCGTCACGATCAGCTTCGGCCGCTGGGATACGCACAGGAACAACTTCTCGACCAACCGCCATCGCATTCCCAAGCTCGACATGGCCCTTTCGGCACTGGTCGAGGATCTGCATCGCCGCGGGCTGGATCGGGATGTCTCGGTGGTGGTCTGGGGCGAGTTCGGCCGGACGCCGCTCGTGAACAAGGACGCTGGCCGCGACCACTGGCCTGCGGTGAACTGTGCCCTGCTGGCCGGCGGCGGCCTGCGCACGGGGCAGTTCGTTGGCGCGACGGACAGGCAGGCGGCCTATGTCGTCGATCGGCCGGTGTCGTTCCAGAGCGTGTTCGCCACGCTCTATCGGCATCTGGGCATCGACCCGGCGACGACCGTTGCCGATCGCGGCGGCCGGCCGATGACGCTCATCGACGATCGCGAGCCAATCCGCGAGCTAATGTGATTCACAAGCCCGCGGATGCTTTCCGATCAGTCCGGGACGCATCAGCAGGTTCGTGGTTGAGATCTTGTGAAGAAATCGATTCCGACGAGCAGAGAGAAGAGAGGGAAGAACGGCAAGTCAATCGAGACTCCTCGCCGGACGCCACCACGGATCGCGCCGAACTTGTTCGGCCTCGACTGGGCGCGGATCGATGCAGAAATGCCCGGCACGATCCAGGTGGTGTTCAGCGAGAGGTGCCCGAAAATTACTGCGGCCGCTGGGCTCCGGTGCGCTTGACGTTGTCGTCCTGCGGCGCGGCCGAGCGGGCGGGCGAGCGATAGCGGCGCAGGCCCAGCTCCTCGAGCGGCGTGAGACGGTGCCAGGGCTTGCGGGAGGTGTAGCGATTGAGGCACGCCCGGTAGTAATTGCGGATCGGGTCCTTCTCCTGGGTCAGCTCGATGGCCTTGACCTGCATCTGCTGGGCGGATTTGAAATCCCCCTTCTCGGCGAAGGCGGCGGCGAGCGTGGCCAGCGGGCGAGCGGACTTCCACTGGGTTAACTCGCAGGCGCGAGTGCCCAGCGCCACGGCGCGGGCGCCGTCGCGGAGCTTGAGCTCGTCGCAGGTGGCGAGGATCCAGGACAGCGCGACGTTGGCCTCGACGTCGCCAGGGTCGATGTGCAGAGCCGTGTCAAGGTCGGCGAGCGCCTGGTTCCACTGGGTTTGCATCGCGTAGATCTGCCCGCGGTCGCGGAAAAGGTCGGCCCGCATCGAGTCGAACTGGATGGCCTTGTTCAGATCCTCGAGTGCCTCGCGGTGCTGGCCGAGGCTCATGTAGGCGACTGCTCGGCCGCCATAGCCGCCGCCCTGAGCGGGCTCGAGCTTGATCGCGCGGGAAAACGTCGTGACGGCCAGCGTCGCCTTCGCTCGCAGGAGCTGGACCGAGCCGAGCATCAGGTGCGCGTCGAAGCTCCTGGGATCGATGACGATCGCATTCTCGAAGGCGCGCTGGGCATCGTCCAGGTCCCGGCGCTCGACGAAGATGGAACCCCTCACCAGGGGAATGTAGATCGATCGCGAGCCGAGGTCGGCCGCTCGGTCGAGGTCGGCCAGGGCGTCCTGGTGATCCTTGAGACGGTAGCGGTAGACCCCGCGCTCGAGGTACGCGTCAGCTGCGTTGGGATTGACCTGCACCGCGCGGTCGACGTCCTTCAGGGCCAGGTCCATCCGGTTGCGGGACTGCCAGAGGAATGACCGTTCGATGAGTGCGGGGACGTTCTTCGGGTCGAGCTGAAGAGCGGCATTCAGGTCCTGG
>JAKAUH010000401.1 GCA_021818605.1 Planctomycetota bacterium | reverse complement strand
CCGGCCAGCCACATCGAGAATCCCAGGCTATGGTGGTCGCGGCCCCTGGCGCCTTCCGAGTACGGCGTCCGGCCGAACTCGCCGCCCCAGAGGACCAGCGTGTCCTCGAGCAGGCCGCGGGCCTTCAGGTCGGTCAAGAGCGCCGCGATCGGGCGATCGCTCTTTTGCGCGTGGACGCGGTGCTCGTGGATATCCGAGTGACTGTCCCACGGCTGGCCGGCGCCGTAATAGACCTGCACCACGCGGACGCCCCGCTCGACCAGCCGGCGGGCGATCAGGCAGGCGCCGGCGAACTCGCCGGGTCCGTACAGGTCGCGGGTCACGGTGGTCTCGCGCGCCAGGTCAAACGCCTCGCGCGCCTCGAACTGCATGCGGAAGGCCATCTCCAGCGAGGCCACGCGGGCCTCGAGCGCCTCGTCCTGTCCCCGCGCGGCCAGGTGCTCGCGGTTGAGCGCCTGGATCAGATCCACCTCCTCGCGCTGGGCGGTTCGGGGCAGATGCCGGCTGGTGACATCCCGGATGATCCGGTCCGGGTCGATCACGTTGTTACGGATGTGCGTGCCCTGATAGATCCCGGGCAAAAAGCTGCTGCTCCAGAGCTGCGGACCGACCACCGGCTTGCCGGGGCAGAGCACGACGAACCCCGGCAGGTTCTGGTTCTCGGTGCCCAGGCCGAAGGTCAGCCACGAGCCCAGGCTCGGCCGGATCGGCTGCATGTTCCCCGAGTTCATCATCAGCAGCGACGGCTCGTGATTCGGGTTATCCGTGTAGACCGACCGCAGCACGCAAAGATCATCGATACATCCGGCGACGTGCGGGAACAGGTCGGTCATCACGATGCCGCTCTGACCCTGCGGCCGCGCCGAGAACGGCGAGGGCATCATCTTGCCGGTCTTGCGCCGGCCGGTCTTCACCGAGGCGGGCGGCGTCTGGCCAGCATATTTCTCCAGCGCCGGCTTGGGGTCGAAGGTATCGACGTGCGACGGCCCGCCGTTCATGAACAGGAAGATCACCCGCTTCGCCCGCGCCGGGAAATGCGGCGTCCGGGGCGCCAGCGGATTCGACGAGGCAGGCGCCTCCGGATGCCCCGAGCGATCCGTCCCCATCGCCGCCGCCTGGCCGAGCAGCCCGGCATCCGCCAGCACGCTGCCGAGTCCCAGCGCGCCGAACCCGCCGCCGATCCGGCAGAACATCGCCCGACGGCTCATCGGCAGGCCCGGAACCATGCCCCCAGTCGAATCGGGCCGATCGTCGTTCTGTCGCATGGCCGGTGACTCCCTATCTTCAATCAACAAACAGGAATTCGTTCGCGGCCAGAAGCGCGTGGGTATAGCGCTCCCAGCGGCTCAGGTCGGGCCGGGCGGGACCGGCGGAGGCGGATGCCGACGATACCGGCCGATCAGCCGCGCGGAGGTACGCCAGGCCGATCTCCAGCTCGCGCGGGGCGACCTCACGATTGTAGAGCAACCGGTACGCGCGGCGAATCCGCGCGCCGTCGTCGGACGCCGGTTCCTCGCGACGGAGCCGGTCGGCGACCGAGCGTGCCGCGGTCGTCATCAGCTCGCTGTTGAGCACGAAAAGCTGCTGGAGCGGCACCGTGGTCTCGACCCGGCCGCCGCTGGTGATGTTCGGGTCGGGGAAGTCGAACAGGCGGAGCATCCAGGCCAGGTCGTGCCGGCTGACCGCCGCATAGGCCGTCCGCCTGCGATTCCCCGGCGCGTCGATGCCGACCGACGGACCGCCCATCGCCTCGTCCAGCCGGCCAGCGACGGCGAGCATCGCGTCGCGCCAGGACTCGACGTCCAGCCGCATGCGGTTCATCCGCCAGAGGAGCACGTTGCCAGGGTCGCGAGAATAATTCCGCGCGTCGTGGCGGCTGGCCTGGCGGTAGGTTGATGACAGCACAATCTCGCGGTGCAGCGCCTTGATCGACCAGCCCGATTCGACGAACCGGCGGGCCAGCCAGTCGAGCAGCTCGGGATGGCTGGGCCGTTCGCCCAGCGTGCCGAAGTTGCTCGCCGTGCCCACCAGCCCGCGGCCGAAGTGGTGCTGCCAGACGCGGTTCACCATCACCCGGGCCGTCAGCGGGTTGTCCGGGCTGGCGATCGCGCGGGCCAGCTCGAGCCGGCCGCTCCCCTTCTTGAACGCCCCACGGTCGCCGCCCAGCACGGTCAAAAACCGCCGCGCGACCTTCGCCCCCGGCGCCGAGGGATTCCCGCGCGCCAGCACGGGCATATCCTTTGGCTGCGGTGCGTCGGCCAGGGCGTGGATCACCGGGTACTTCGCCGGCGCCGACTTCTTCAGCCGGTCCAGCTCGGCCCGCATTGTCTTGACCTTCGCCCTCGCGTCGCCGGTGAGCTTCTTCTCGAACGCCCTGAGCTGGTTGTCGTTCGCCAGCTTCTGCTTCTGCCCCTGGCGCTTCGCCTCCTCGCGAAGGAACGTCGCGATCGCCTTTTCCTTGTCCTTGATGGCGGCCTGCGCGCGGTCATGGGCCGCGACGACCTCGGCCGGCACGGCGGGCACCTCGACGTAACTGGTGCTGGCGAAGATCCCCTCGAGCGCGTAGTAATCCGTGGTGGGGATCGGGTCATATTTGTGGTCGTGGCAGCGGGCACAGGCGACGGTCAGACCCAGGAACCCGCGCGAGAGGGTGTCGATCCGGTCAGCGTACTGGTCGAGCTGGTTGGCGTCGCCGTAGTACACCGGCCCGCACGCGAAGAAACCCAGGGCCGCCATGCGGTCGAGCCGCTCGGAGGCCGGCCCATCGACCAGGTCGCCGGCAATCTGCTCCATGACGAACTCGTCATACGGCAGGTCGCGGTTGAACGCGGCGATCAGCCAGTCGCGATAGCGGTAGCCGTACGGGTAGAGCCTGGGCTGGAAGCTGTGCGCCTGGTCCTCGCCGTAGCGTGCGATATCCATCCAGAACCGCGCCTGGCGCTCGCCGTAATGCGGCGAGGCCAGCAGGCGATCGACCAGCCGCTCGTAGGCGTGCGGCGCGTCATCGCGGACGAACGCCTCGACCTCCTCGGGGGTCGGCGGCAATCCGATCAGGTCGAACGACACCCGGCGAATGAGGGTGCGCCGGTCGGCGGCCGGCGAGGGCTCGAGTCCCTCGGCCTCGAGCCGGGCGAGGATGAACCGGTCGATCGGCGAAATGGCCTCGTCCCCGCGCCGGACGGCCGGCGGCACCGAATCGCCGACGGGCCGGAACGACCAGAACGCCCGCGCCTGCTCGTTCACCGCGGAACTGGCGAGATC
>JAKAUH010000400.1 GCA_021818605.1 Planctomycetota bacterium | reverse complement strand
TCCCATCACTCACAGCCCTCACTGAACTGGCCGCACCATTCGCCGCGACCGTTCGAACTGGAAATCCTCGACCATCGTAACATCCTCGTCGGACGGATCGGTCAGTTCCATCAGATCAAGGAGGAGACAGAGATGGGCCCCGCATCGCGTCGCAGGATGGCGGCGATCGTCGTGGGGATCGCCTGGTTTTTCATTCTCAATGCTCGGGCCGAGGCCCATGGTGGGGGTGGCGGTGGCCATCATGGCGGCTCCGGCGGCCGCGGATCAGGCCATGCGCCGGCCACTCCCTATCGGTACGCCGAGCCTCGCCACCACCATTTTGCCCCGGGCTGGCTGGGCGGCTACCCGCCGGGCTATCCGCGGTGGGACACAATCCAGGCCGAGGGCGTCGGCTGGCCCAGCTTCCGCGACGACCTGCCGTTCGTCCGGTTCGAGCATTATCTCCAGTCGCACCATCACGTCGCGGGCGTCCATCACCACCCCGGCGGATCGGCCCGTCTCGGACCTCACGGCCATTCCGCTTTCGACGGCCGAAAACGGCCAGCCGGCGCGGGCGGGATCGGATAAGCTTCCCGCGGTGACCAGCCGATCGACGCCGCGAGGGACGAGATGCCACGAGACAGGGCGATCCCAACGAGGCCCGTCCAGCCATGATGATCGACGCCGAGACCTGTTTCCGCGCCCTCGCGGCGCGTGACCGTCGATTCGACGGCCTGTTCTTCGTCGGGGTCACGACGACGCGAATCTACTGCCGGCCGATCTGCACGGCGAGGACCCCGGGCCGCGACCGCTGCCGCTTCTTCGCCGACGCGGCGGCGGCCGAGCGCGCCGGGTTCCGACCTTGCCTGCGGTGCCGGCCCGAACTGGCACCCGGCCAGGCCCCGGTCGACGCGGTCGGCCGGATCGCCCGGATTGCCGCCGCGCGGATCGAGGCCGGCGCGCTCAACGACGGCGGCAGCGTCGAGCGACTCGCGCGTGAGATGGGCCTCAGCGCCCGGCACCTGCGCCGGGCGGTCTGCTCCGAGTTCGGCGTATCGCCCATCGAGCTGGCCCAGACGCGCCGGCTGCTGCTGGCCAAGCAACTCCTGACCGAGACCGAGCTTTCGATGACGCGCGTCGCCTTCGCCAGCGGGTTCGAGAGCGTCCGACGGTTCAACGCCCTGTTCCGGTCGCACTACCGACTCACGCCGGGCGACCTCAGACGCTCACGCGTGAAGTCTCGCGCCCACGACGCGCTCCGCCTGACACTCGCCTATCGCCCTCCGCTGGCGTGGGATGCCCTCATCGGCTTCCTGGCAAACCGGACAACCGCGGGGGTTGAGAGGGTCGATGGACGGGCCTACCTGCGGACCGCGGCCGTGGGCGAATCACGCGGCTGGCTCCGCGTCGAGCCCATCGACGGCCGTGATGCGCTGGCCGTCGAGTTGGCGCCGTCGCTGCTCCCGTCGCTGGCCGACGTTCTCGCGCGAGTGAAGGGTCTGTTCGACCTCGCCGCCCGTCCCGATGCGATCGCTGCCCACCTGAGCGGCAACCCGTTGATGGCCGGCACCGTCGACCGGTTGCCGGGCCTGCGCGTGCCAGGTGCGTTCGACGGCTTCGAACTGACGGTGCGGACCATCCTGGGTCAGCGGATCAGCGTGCGGGCGGCGACGACCCTCGCCGGACGACTGGCCGCGCGGTTCGGCGAGCCGATCGAGACGCCCTTCGCGGATCTCGACCGCCTCGGCCCGTCGGTCGAGCGGCTGGCCGATGCCGACCCGCGCGACCTCGCCACGCTCGGCATCACTGCACCTCGTGCAGCGGCGATCGTTGCAATCGCGCGGGCCGCCGCCTCGGGCCGGCTCGAGCTCCAGCCGGGCAAGGACCCCGAGGCCGCCATCGACGACCTGCGCCAGTACCCTGGCCTCGGCGACTGGACCGCGCAGTACATTGCGATGCGAGCCCTTCGCTGGCCCGATGCGTTCCCGGCCGGCGACCTGGGCCTCCTCCGCGCCGCCGGGGTCGACTCGCCCCGCCGCCTGCGCGACACCGCCGAGGCCTGGCGTCCCTGGCGATCCTATGCCGCAATGTACCTGTGGACCAACGGCCACCTCGCCCCAACCTCATCGGAGATGCCCACATGAAACCCGATTCCGGGTGTTTCTACATCGCGTATGCTTCTCCCGTCGGCCCGCTCGTGCTGACCTCTGATGGCAAGGCGATCACCGGCCTCCACCTGCCCGAGCGTGACGGCAGCGCCGCCGTGATGCCGAGCGACGCATCCCGGAGCCGCGATCCTGCCCCGTTCCGCAAGGCCGTCGCGCAGCTCGACGCCTACTTCGCCGGCGAGCGAACGACCTTCGAATTGCCGCTCCACCTGAGTGGCACGTCCTTTCAGCGCCTGGCGTGGAACGCTCTGTTGACGATCCCGTACGGCACAACGATCAGTTACGGCGAGCAGGCGCGCCGGATCGGCCGGCCCGAGGCGTCGCGGGCCGTCGGCGCGGCGAACGGCCGCAATCCGGTGGCGATCATCGTCCCGTGCCACCGGGTGATCGGCTCCGGCGGCAAGCTGACCGGATACGGCGGCGGCCTGCCGCTCAAGCAGTGGCTGCTCGACCACGAGGCCGCCGTGCTCGACCGGAACGTCGAACCTTCCCCGCGCCGTCGCCGCGAGTTGCAGCCCACGCATTAGCGGGATAACCTGGATGGAGAGATGCCGGGTGAAGAGGCCGCGATCTGCGCGGACTCATTACGCGGACCGCGCAACCGATCGATCCGTCGCCACCGGTTTCTCTCCGCCCGGAGACACGCATGATCACGCGACGCGACATCCTGGGAGCACTCGCCGCCCAGGGCCTGGCCGGTAGCCTCGGGGCCGCGTCCCTGGTCTTCGGCCAGCAGTCGCCGCGCAGGAGCAGCTCGCGTCGGCGTTCCAGCCGCCGCCGGGCCGGACGGGACCGAATCAACAACGAGAGAGTCAAGAACCAGGCACCCGAGTCCCCGCCCCCGCAACGACTGGACGACGTGCTCGCGCCGGTGCGCGACGAGCATCATCTGCCCGGCCTCGTCGGCGCGATCCTCGTCGGCGACCGCGTTGCGGCCCTCGGTGCCACCGGCATCCGCAAGATCGGCTCATCTGAGCCGTTTCGCTCCACCGACCAGGTCCATCTGGGCTCGTGCACCAAGGCGATGACCGCCACCTTGATCGGCATGCTGGTCGAGGAGGAGAAGCTGACCTGGAAGACCACGGTCGGCGACGTCTTCGGCCAGCGAGCCGTGCAGGTCC
>JAKAUH010000556.1 GCA_021818605.1 Planctomycetota bacterium | reverse complement strand
CTGGATGTGGCCGTTTTCCCCGGGGCAGATCCAGACGTCGGTCCAGGCCGGTGGGATCGCCAGGGCTCTGATCCGGCCCAGGGTCTCCGCGTCGCGGATCGCCCGGCCGGCGGGGTCGACATACCGGAACGACCGTCCGGCCCTGAGCCGGCGGATTCCCGGCGACGCGTCGCTGATGTAGCGGAGGCCGGCTTCCCGCGCGACCGCCTGGGGCGACTCGGTCTCGCTGTTCTCGCGTGGGTGCGCCCCGCGCACCGCACCTGGCCGTCCCCGGGCACGCCCGGCCGATGCTGCCGTCGCCATCGGCGCCGCCTTTCGTGCTGGATGACGATCTCGATCCGGATCGATGTGTCGCCCGTGGACAAGCATGGCGGGACTCCGTTCCCACCACGGATATCAATAGTGCAACTCATGTGCCGACGCTGCGGCAATCGCGGGCTCAGCGAGGCCCGGCGGCGATCGCCTGGCGGTAGACCTCGAGGTATCGGTCGACGTTGCGGTCCATGGCGAAATACTCACGGGCGACCGGCCCCGTGGCGGCGGCCAGGCGGACGGCGAGTTCCGGGTCGCGCAGGACGCGGAGAATACCGTCGGCCAGGGCCCCGGACTCGACGGGGGTCAGCAGCCCGGCGCCGGTGTCGCCCAGGAGCTTGCGGTAGTCGCCGAAGTCGGTGGCGACGATCGGCCGGCCGGCCGCCAGGTACACGGCGATCTTGCTCTGGACCGAGTAGTTCTCGCGGCACGCCAGCCGCGAGTGGACGAGCACATCAGCACGCCGGCTGAGCGCGACGACCCGGTCGGGCGTCTGGCCGGTCAGCACGACCAGCCGGCCGCCGTGCTCGCCCAGCCGTTTGCGATAGTCCTCGCCGGCCTCGGCCGGGCCGCCGACGAGCACGCAGCGCGCCTCGGGAATCGCGGCGAACACGCGCGGCAGGGCGTCGATCAGGATCGGCACCCCCTGGTTCGGGTGCACGATGCTGCCGACGTACATGATCACCTTGTGCTCCGGGCCGATGCCCGGGATCTCCGCGGGCGGGCCGGCTGCTTCGTATTCCGCCAGGTCGATGCCGGGATAGATCACGCTGACGCGGTCCTCGGGCACGCTCTTCTCGCGCACCACCACGTCGCGGACCGGCTCGCCCAGGGTGATGATCGCGGCGGCGTGGCGCAGTACCTTTTGCTCCATCGCCAGGTACCACCGGAAGACCAGCCCCCGGCCCAGCCGCGCGCGCTCGACCTCCTCGCCCAGCAGCGAGTGGATCTCGTACACCATCGGCCAGCCCCGGCGCCGGCAAGACGTCAGGGCGCGGGTGGCGCCGCCGTAGTGCTGGGCGTGGACCAGGTCGAACGGCCGCTCGCGGGCGATCCGGTCGAGGCCCGCGCCGGTCGCCCAGCTCCAGGCCGGGATCTCGTAGACCGGCGTTCCTTCGAAGTCCGTGATCCGGGATTTCCACTGCCACGGCGGGCGGGCGCGCAAATACGCGACCACCACATCGACCCCACGCGGCCGGAGGGCTCGCAGGATCTTGATCGGCAACATCGCCGTGCCGTCATACTCGCCGGGGATCGGGAACGACGTGGTCAGCAGGACACGCATCGGGTGCAGGGTCTCCGGATCGATCGGATCAGTCAGCCTGGGCGACGATCCTCGGGCGGGTGGACAAGTCGGACAGGCTCGCGGCGGTGCCTCTGGCCGGAAGTCAGGGCGCCGCCCATCCGGCGGTCGAGCGCCTCGATCGCCGAATCGAGGATCCCCCGCGCCGTGTCGAGGTGCCGCGGCCGCAGGGCATACGGGTCGCGCGGCAGGCCTGTCCGGGGAAGAGCCAGTCGATCGGGCGAGACGGACCGCGCCAGGACCTCGGGAACCTGGTGTGGCTGCAACGGTTCGTAATCGCCATCGCGCCGCGGCGAACGGTAATAGGCACGCCGCTGGGCCGGCGAGCCGGGATACGCCCACGAGGAGCGCAGCTCCAGTAGCTCGGCAAACTGCGGCCAGGGCGGCGCCTCGGGATCGAACGGACCGGTCGCCGCTCCTGGCTCGGCGACGATCGCCGGCAACAGCCGCCAGGCTTCCTCAAGCGGAAGCGGCCGCGACGGGTCGGCGATCAGCCCGCGCAGCTCGTGGCGGCCCAGCTCCTCCGCCGCCTGGTGCACCAGCGCCTCCGCGGCCGAGACGTAGAGCAACAGCGCCGCGCGCGCCAGCCGGCTGGCGTCGGCGGCCGAGCGGGCCAACCGGCTCTGCGTGTGAAAGGAGAGCGCATCCTGGTACAGGCAGTGGAACGGGCTATAGACCGTCTCAATCACCCAGCCAGGATCGGCGGGATCGCCGTTCCCCCCACCCCCCGGCCGGGCGCGATTCGCGACGACCCCCTGCGGCTCCGATCCCGGTCGCGTTGATGACGTTGCGTCCTCCATAGGCCGGATTGTAGCAGATCGTCCTGAGACTCAATAGCTTCCGCCTGGACACGGAGTCGACCCCCGGCGTCCGCCGTCTTCCCATTGACGACGGATTGACCGGCGCCTTATCATCCAGGATGTCGGCTGCGTCTTCCGACCGATGAGTGGAGTGTATCCATGATCCCTACCTCGGCGATCTTTCGACTGTACCTTGGCCTCGGTCTTCGCCTTGTCGCGCGGGCCAGGGGGTGGTCTTAGGTTTCGTCACGCCGCGATAACGCAGCCCATGAAGCCCCGTGACCCACCCGCCCGGTGGATCTCGGGGCTTCGTGCTTTTGGGCCCAGGATCCTCCGGCGGCAGGCCGGGCACCAGGTGCCAGCCGGATCACCCCGAGCCAGAGCGAAAGGCCCGAACCATGAGCACGAACGCGAATGCGAATGCGAACGCCAATGCAGGCGACAAACCAAGCGCCGGCACGCCCTCCCCGGATCCCAACCGCGTGCGGATCTTCGACACGACCCTCCGCGACGGCGAGCAGTCGCCGGGCGCCAGCATGAACATGGCCGAGAAGCTCGAGATGGCCCGCGCGCTGGCGGCGCTCGGGGTCGACATCATCGAGGCCGGGTTCCCAATCGCCTCGGTCGGCGACTTCGAGGCCGTGCGGGCCATCGCCACCGAGATCACCGGCGCCTCGGTCTGCGGCCTGGCCCGCTGCAACGACCGTGACATCGACCGCGCCTGGGAGGCCATCCAGTTCGCCCAGGCGCCGAGGATCCACGTCTTCCTCGCCACGTCGGCCATCCATCGCGAGCACAAGCTGCGGATGTCGCGGTCGCAGATCGTCGCCAAGGCAGTCGCGAGCGTCCGCCGG
>JAKAUH010000472.1 GCA_021818605.1 Planctomycetota bacterium | reverse complement strand
GGGCCGGCTGCTGGTTCACGATTTCCGCTTCGTCCATCCGGTGCTGACGCCGTTTGACCGCGAGCCCGAGCAGCCCGCGCCGCCGGCGCGGTCGCGGCCCGCGTCGATGCTGGGGCCCGGCGGGAAGTAGCCGCCAGGCAAGCCGCTTGACTTCCTCTTTCGCCGTCGCGCCGGACCGCGGCGATTCGCAACACCGAGGTGATCGTTCCATGCCCCGGGTCGTCGTTTTCGGATCGAGCAACACGGACATGACGGTGCGGCTGCCAATGTTACCCGCGCCGGGACAGACGATGCTGGGCCGGTCGTTCCTGACGGCTCCCGGCGGCAAGGGGGCCAACCAGGCCGTGGCAGCGCGGCGCGCGGGGGCCGAGGTGGTCTTCATCACAGCCGTGGGCGATGACGACCTGGGGCGAGGGGCGCTCGAAGGATACCGCCGGGAGGGGATCGACGCCGGCTTTGCGCGGGTGGTCGCGGGGATGGCGTCGGGCGTGGCGTTGATCTTCGTGGACGACCGCGGCGAGAACATGATCGGCGTGGCCTCAGGGGCCAACCTTGCGCTGACCCCCGAGGATGTCGACCGGCTGCCGGACGAGCTGTTCCGCGCGGGGGATGTGCTGCTGGCCGGACTGGAGATCCCCGCGGAGACAGCCCGCCGCGCACTGGAACGTGGTGAGTCGGCCGGGATGCTGACGATGCTGAACCCGGCGCCCGTGCCCGAGCTCTCGACATCCGAGGCCCGCGCGCTGATCGCGGCGGCGCGCGTGGTCACGCCGAATCGAGTGGAGGCGTCGGCCCTGGCGCTGGCGGCGGCCGGGCCGGACGGTCATGATGAAGGCCAGGGTGATCCGGTCGGCCCGGAATCGGTCGGCGAGGAGGCGGCTGCTGTCGCGCGCCGGCTGCTGGCGTCGGGGGCGCGGGAGGTGGTGATCACGCTCGGGGCGCGGGGCGGCCTGGCGGTCTCGGCCGGCGCGGGAATGCGATCGATCCCGGCGGTGCGGGTCGAGGCGGTGGACACGGTCGGGGCCGGTGATGCCTTCACCGGGGCCCTGGCCGTTGCTCTGGCGGAAGGGCGATTGCTCTTCGACGCCGTCGCCTGGGCTGGTGCCGCGGCTGCCCTGGCCGTGACAAGGGCCGGAGCGCAGCCGTCGCTTCCCTACCGAGGGGACATCGACGGGCTGGCGGCGCGGGGCGCCGTGGTCGGAAAAATGGAACCGAGCGAGGGGGTCGGATGATCGCGAGTCGGCCGGATGCGGGTTGGTGGGTGCTGGTCGTCGCGGGGTGGTTCATGTGGCTGCAACTGGCACAGCCCGGGACGGCAAGAGCCCAGGGACACGACCGACCGTCGGGCCCCCCGCACAAGACGCGATCGGCTGTGATGGCCCGCAACGGCATGGCGGCGACCAGCCAGCCCCTGGCGACGGCGACCGCGATCCGCATGCTTCAGCAGGGCGGCAATGCGGTCGACGCGGCAATTGCGGCGAACGCCGTGCTGGGTGTGGTCGAGCCGATGTCGTGCGGGATCGGCGGCGACCTGTTCGCGATCGTCTGGGACGCGAAGTCGAAGAAGCTGGTGGGACTGAACGCCAGTGGCCGGGCGCCGGGGGCCGCGACGATCGAGCTGTTTCGCTCGCGAGGGCTCGAGCACATCCCCTCGCACGGCCCGCTGAGCTGGTCGGTCCCGGGTTGCGTCGACGGCTGGGACCAGCTTCGCCGACGTTTCGGCACCCGGTCGTGGCCCGAACTGCTCGCCCCGGCGATCGAATTCGCCGAGCTGGGTTTCCCCGTCAGCGAGATCATCGCCGCGGACTGGCACCTGGCGGAGCGGAGCCTGGGCGAAATCCCCACCTCGGCCGCCTGCTACCTGCCCGGCGGTCACGCGCCGGTGGCCGGGTCGATCTTTCGCAACCCGGGGCTGGCGCGCTCGCTCCGGGCCATCACGCGCGACGGTCGCGACGCGTTCTACACCGGTCCGCTGGCCGATGCGATGGTCCGGTACTCGCAGTCAACCGGTGGGCTATTCACGCACCAGGATTTCGCCGAGCACACCAGCACGTTCGTCGAGCCGGTGTCCACCAACTATCGGGGCTATGACGTCTGGGAGCTGCCGCCCAGTACTCAGGGGATCGCGGCGCTCCAGATGCTCAACCTGCTCGAGCCGTTCGACCTGAAAGCGATGGGACCGAAGTCGGCCGAGACGCTTCACCTGATGATCGAGGCCAAGAAACTGGCGTACGAGGACCGCGCCCGATACTACGCCGACCCTGCATTTTCCAGGGTGCCGGTCGCCGAGCTGATCTCCAAGGCGTATGCCGCTCGCCGACGCTCGGCGATCGACCCCGAGCACGCCGCGGCGCACCCGACGGCCGGCGAGCCCGCGCAGGCGGACACGATCTACATGACGGTCGTGGATCGCGACTTCAACTGCGTCAGCCTGATCCAGAGCAACTTCCACGGGTTTGGGTCGCAGCACGTCCCGGCTGACCTGGGCTTCGCGCTTCAGAACCGCGGATGCCTGTTCGCGCTCGACCCGAATCATGCGAATCGGCTGGAGCCGAGGAAGCGACCCTTCCACACGATCATCCCGGGGTTCGTCACGAAGGACGGGCAGCCGTGGCTGAGCTTCGGCGTGATGGGCGGCGACATGCAGGCCCAGGGGCATGTGCAGGTCCTGTGCAACATGATCGACTTCGGCATGGATGTGCAGGAGGCCGGCGATGCGGCGCGGTTCCGTCATTTCGGCTCGTCCGAGCCGACGGGCCAGCCGGCCGGGCCTGGTGGCGGTTCGGTCGCGCTCGAGTCGGCGATCTCGCCCGAGATCCGGCGCGTGCTCGAGGTAAAGGGGCACCGGCTGGTCAGCTCGCCTGGCGGCTTCGGCGGATACCAGGCGATCCGCGTCGACCTCGAGCACGGAGTTCTAATCGGTGGCTCGGACCCGCGGAAGGACGGCTGCGCGATGGGGTATTGAGAAACCCGGATTCGCGGGCGGGCGGCGTCACTTCCAGATCCGATGGCGCTCGCTATTTCATCAGCGGCCGGACCTCGATTTTGCGGAAGAAGATCTCGGCCCCCTCGGACTGGAAGAGGACCTTGCCGCGGGTGTGGCTGGACCTCGTACCGGCGTTGACGAGGTAGCCGTTGAGGATGGTCGTGATCGAATCGCCGTCGCAGATGACCTCCATCCGGTTCCACTCGCCAGTCGCCTTCTCGACGTCCCGGCCACCCCGAAAGCCGAGCTCGTCCTTCCAGGATGGGTCGCGGCCCCACCAGTTGAACCGGCCCGAGTCGAGGGTGACGGGCTTGCCGCCTTTTTCAAAATAGAGCTGGCGATCGGGCCCGACGCGGGTCTCGCAGGTCAGGCTGGGCTTGTTCTTGCCCCCGACCATGAGGAAGTCACCGGTGCCACCCTCGATGATCTGGCATTCCTGCGACTCCATCCAGGTGCCGCCCGCGGCGCCGTCGGCTCCAACGCAATGGACCAGGATGCCGGAGTCGCGGGCGCTGGACTTGCGCGGAGTCCAGGTCCGCTCGCCCCATCGCCACTCGACGACCAGGTGATAATCGTGGTACTCGTCGCGGGTGATCAGGCCGCCGAATTCCTCGCCTGAGGCGCAGATCGCGCCGTTGCGCACCGTGAACACCTGGTGCGGATCGCTGTCGCGGCCGCGGCCTCGGAGGTACGTGTAGAACCCGGCGAGGTCCTTGCCGTTGAACCGGAAGATCGGTTCGCCCGAGTGGATCGCCGGGACGGCGCGGGCGAACGAAGGGACATCGGTCCGCTGGGGCTCGTCGGCCATGGCCCTGCGCGGAAGACCCGAGGGCGCGGCGATGAGGGCAGCCATCATCGTGACGAATGCGATGGTCGGCGCGGGTTTCATGGTGGGATCTCTCCTGTCGGGCGGAGTCCGGGGCGACTCGATCGGCGACGCCGGGACGCCGGGCGACTGGCTCGGACGGTCGACCCACGCACGACGTCGCTCCGAGTTTGCGGGAACATCTCGGCGATCGCAAGTCGGCTCCGGTCGGACCGCCCGATGTGAGCTGGTCGAGACCCCGGCCAGCCGATGAGGGTATCATGGATCGGAACAGCCGGGGCGCGGCGATTTCCGGTTGCGTTGAATGTCTCTTCCAGGACGGCGGTGCCCCATGTGGATCGTGATGGCCTGCTTGATGTTGCAGCAGGCGGCCGAGGCCGGGCAAACGAGAGTCGTTGCGCCCGAGGCCCTGGGGCGGTTCGACCGCCAGCAGTTACCCGAGGCATCCGGCATCATCAGGAGCCGTCGTCATCCGGGGATCTACTGGGTGCATAACGACTCCGGGAATGCGCCCTGGCTCTTCGCGGTCCGTCGCGATGGAAGCATCGTCCGCCGGTTTCGGCTGGCGTTTCCCAACATCGACTGGGAGGCCGTCTCGACCGACGACGCGGGGCACCTCTACATCGGTGATACTGGCAACAACACGGGCCTGCTGCGGGTCCGGACGATCTACCAGATCGATGAACCGGATCCCGCGGCCCCGGAAGACCCGGCCCGCGATCGGCCGCTGAAGGCTAGCAACACATTTGCGTATGTTCTTCCCCAGGGGAATCGGTTCGATGCCGAGGGATTGTTCGTTGATCGTGGCCGAGCCGTCGTGGTGGCCAAGTACCTCGATCGGCGCGAGGCCGAGCTCTTCGCGGTGGCCCTCGACGGCGAGCCCACCGCCCGCACGGCGCCGGTCAGGCCGGTCCGATCGCTGGGGCGGCTTGCCGGATTCACCGAACCCGTCACGGGCGCGGACCTGAGCCCGGACGGCACGATGCTGGCGGTATGCTCATCTGCCGTTACGTATGTGTATCGGCGGGCCGCCGGCGGCGAGAAGTGGGAGCCGCTGGCGAAGCTTCATTACACGCCCCGGCCGATCGAAGGGATCGCCTGGGATGGACGCGACCTGATCCTCGCCGCGGAGGACGGTCAGGGCCTCTTCCTGCTTACTGAAGCACGCTGGCGGACCCATCTTACCGGAGCCGCCGCGCCTCGGCCCAGGATGATCCGTCCGTAAAAGAAGGCTCACCCGTTCGGGCCCGTTTTCTTCGATCCGCTCGTATCGCACGACGAGCGAAGCGACGCCGCGCGCGCGGCTCTCTCCGCGGCGCGATGTGTTCTGTGGACAGATTGCGGCGTGATGATCGTACCGAGATGAATTGCATAACAGAATGCGTCCGCGCGAGCCGTGATGGCGTTCCGCGGTGAAGCCGGGGTGCGACTGGTGTCTCAGCCGTGCGGGAATCAAGACACTGAGGGCAGCATGAGGGCCATCGTGACTGGGGGGGCGGGATTCATCGGATCGCATGTTGTGGACCGCCTGCTCGCCGACGGGGCGGACGTGGTGGCGGTCGACAACTTCGACCCGTTCTACGACCGGTTCGTCAAGGAGTCGAATCTCCGCGAGGCGCTTCGGTCCCCGCGGTGCCGCCTGGCGGTGCTCGACATCCGCGGCGCGGCCGGCGTCGATGCGCTCGTCGGCGAGTTCCGACCAGATGTGATCATCCACCTGGCCGCGCGGGCGGGGGTTCGACCGAGCATCGAGGACCCGGGCCTGTATGCTGACGTCAATGTGACGGGAACGGTGCGATGGCTCGAGGCCGCCTCCCGGTGCGAGCCTCGACCTCGATTCGTTTATGCGTCGAGCTCGAGTGTCTATGGAGATCGGCAAGACGCGCCTTTCCGTGAGACCGATCCCGTCGACCTGCCGATCAGCCCCTACGCGGCCACCAAGAAGGCCTGCGAGCTGCTGGCCTTTACCTTCCATCATCTTCACGGGCTGCCGGTGACCGGGCTGCGATTCTTCACGGCGTACGGGCCGCGGAATCGACCCGATCTGGCCATCGCCCGCTTCACCCGGATGATCGATCGCGGTGAGCCGGTTCCAATGTACGGCGACGGCACGTCACGGCGCGACTACACGTTTGTCGCCGACATCGTCGACGGCATCATGCGAGCCGTCGAGCGTTGCGACGGCCTTCATCTCTACAACCTCGGCAACTCGCAGCCCGTCGAGCTGAGGCAGCTCATCAACGAAATAGCCGCGGCGCTTGGCAAGCCGGCCATCATCCGGCGATTGCCCGAGCAGCCGGGCGATGTCCGGTTGACCTGTGCGGACATCGGCCGAGCCTCGGCCGAGCTGGGCTACTCGCCGAGGACCTCCCTGCGCGAGGGCCTTTCGCGGTACGTGACCTGGTATCGGGCAGCGGTGCATTCGACCACCTCTGGACGATGAAGAACCGTTGCGTTTTGCCGGCGCCGGCCCGGAACCGCCGGGGTTTTCCGGACAGAGCGCGCGCTCGGAGAAACACTGCGCGATGAAGGAATGACGAGATAACCAGACCTGCGAAGACGGTATGAAGAAACGATCGGAGCCCGAAATCGATGCGTTACAACAGGAGCATAGATGGGGCGAGGTGGCGGCGATCCCGCTGGGCCGGATTCCTGACGATCCTGGGTCTGCCTCTGGCGCTTGCCCTCGGCGTCTCGGCCGGAGGACCGGCGCAACGGGAAAACAACAGGCTGGTGGTTGTTCGGAGGATGGATCTCCCCCTGACAGTCCGGGCGAGCGGTGTGGTCGCCAGCACGGCACGAACTGTGATTCGATGCAAGGTCGAAAAACTGCGAGCCGGGCGGGTTGCGACGACGATCCTGAGCATGCTGCCCGAGGGCTCGGTTGTGCGCCGAGGGGATGTGATCGGTCGGCTGGACGCTTCGGGGCATGAAGAGCTACGGACGAATCAATGCCTCGTCGTCTCGCAGGCCCGCGCCGATCATCGTCGAGCCGAGCTGGACCTCGAAGCGGCCAGGGTGGGTCTCAGGGAATACCGTGACGGACGCAGCCACCTCGAGAGGCTGCTGCTCCAGGGGCGGATCGAGACAGCCAAAACACAGGTCACGACCATGACCGATCGTGTCGGGTGGTCGCGACGAATGCTGAGCCGCGGGTACGTGTCGCGCGCGCAGATCGCGGCGGAATCCGGCTCGCTGGAACGGAGCCGGGCCGAGCAGGCCCGCGCTGAGCGCGAGTACGCGAATTTCGAGCGATACAGCATGCCCAGGGCGATGAAGGAGCTCGAGAGCCAGGTCGAAAAGGCCCGCGCGACATTTGAGTTTCAGACCGCGCGGTTGCGGCGAGAGAAGGAGCGCCTTGCGTCACTCGACCGACAGGTCGAGATGTGCACCATCCGCGCCCCGCACGACGGTGTCGTGCTTTATGCCCACAAGCCGAAGCGAGCGGTGCGGATCGAGGAAGGCATGACGGTTCGTCAGGAGCAGGAGTTGTTCTACCTGCCGGATCCCTCGCGTCTGGAAGTGCAGGTGCTGCTGCACGAGACCGTGATCGCGAAGGTCCGGCCAGGTATGCGGGCGAAGGTGAGGACCGAGTGGGGCGGCGGGTCAATCGAAGGGACGCTGTTGGTCATCGATCCGCTGCCGGTGGCCGATCGGAGCCCATGGTCCAGTGGTGAGGTGAAGAACTACATGGGACGGATTCCCCTCGACTCACGCCGGCGGACCATCACGCCGGGTTCAACCGTCGAGGTGGAGATCGCGCTGGGGGTCCTGCGGGACAGGCTGGTCGTGCCCGCCGAGGCGGTTCGTCGCGAGGGCGGGCGGGATGTGTGCTACGTCCAGACTCGAGACGGTCTCGAAGAGAGGCCCGTGTCGGTGGGTGAGGCGGACGCATCGTGGCAGGAGGTGTTCGAGGGGATCGCCGAGGGCGAGCAGGTCGCGCTCCCCAGATAAGGTGGGCCGCGCCGCGCCGCGCCGCGCCGCGCGGTGCGGTGCGGCGACGGAGAGAATCCTCGCGACTTGAGGTGCCAAAACGATGAGCAACCGAGATCGACGAATCGAACACAACGGGCGCGGGGCCTGCCGCAATGGCGGGGCGGAGGCGTCGTCGCGACTTCGGATCGCGCTCTACTCGCACGATACGATGGGCCTGGGCCACATGCGGCGAAACCTGCTGATCGCGCAGGCGCTGATGCGATCACCGGCGCCGCCGTCCATCCTCATGGTGGCCGGAGCACGCGAGGCGGGAGGCCTGCGACTCCCTCGGGGTGTCGACAGCGTGACGCTCCCCGCGCTGGCCAAGGACCGAGACGGCGGGCTCGGAGCACGCGAACTTGACCTGTCTCTGGCGGAGATCGTGCGGCTCAGGTCGAGGATCATCGCCGCGGCCCTCGAGGGTTTCCGGCCGGAGGTCTTCATCGTCGACAAGGTGCCTCGGGGCGCGATGCGAGAGCTGGTCCCGGCGCTCGAGGCGCTGGCGACGGAGGGCCGCTGCCGTTGTGTGCTGGGCCTTCGCGACGTCCTGGACGATCCCGAGACCGTCCGCCGCGAATGGCACGAGATGGAATGCGACGATGCGGTCCGCCGCTACTATCGCGCGGTCTGGGTCTACGGGGATCCGCAGCTCTACAACCCCGTGCACGAGTATGGCTTCTCGCCTGTCGTGGCCGGCAAGGTGCGCTACACGGGCTATCTCGACCAGCGGATGCGCCTGGCGGGGGCACAGTCCGATTGCGACGTCCCGTCGGTTGTCCCCGAGCTTCCCGAGGGCCGGCTGGTCCTCTGCCTGCTTGGCGGAGGCCAGGACGGCGCGGCGCTGGCTGAGGCGTTCGTGAATGCCGAGCTTCCGGAGGGGAGCGTCGGCGTGCTGTTGATGGGGCCGTATCTACCTGCCGATGTCCGGGCGCGGGTTCGCCTGGCGGCGGCGGCTCGGCCGCAACTGCGCATTGTGGAGTCCCTCGCCGAGCCCGGCTGGCTGCTTCGCCGGGCCGACCGCGTGATCGCGATGGGCGGATACAACACCGTTTGCGAGATCCTCTCATTCGAAAGGACGGCGCTGATCGTTCCCCGGATTCATCCGCGGCGCGAGCAGTGGATCCGGGCGGATCGTCTGCGGGCTCATGGCCTGATCGACGTGTTGAATCCCGACGATCTGACGTCCGAGGCGCTCGGACATTGGCTCTCACTCGACTTGCCTCCCCGTCCGTCGGCGAACAGCCGCTTCGACTGGAACGGCCTGGACAGCGTGCCTCGCTTCGTCGGCGACCTGTTCAACGAACCGGCTCCGGAATCCTGGTATCCCTGCACCGAGAAAGAGGTCAACCGATGTCACGCAATACACCCTTCCGCGTCGGCTACGTGGTGAAGCGGTATCCCCGTTACTCTGAAACCTTCGTCGTGCGCGAGATCCTGGCCCATGAGGCGGCGGGACTCGACATCGAGATCTTCAGCCTGCGACCGTCGAACGACGGCCATTTCCAGGATCTGATCGCGCGGGTGAAGGCCCGGGTCAATCCGGTGTACTTCCCCGCGGACGGTCTGTTGCCGGAAGCACTCGCGGGCGCCACCCTCGGCGCGACCCATTTCTGGAAGTCGCTGGGTGTCGCGGCGACAACGCTCCCCAACGTCTGGGATACGCTCGGCACCATGGTGGACGAGGAGGCCCGGCATGTGTACCAATCGCTGGCCCTGGCGTGTGCGGTGAGGCGGTCGAACATCTCGCACCTGCATGCGCCGTTCGCCAGCGAGGCGACGACGATCGCCCGGCTGGCGGCGCGGTTCGCAGGCATCACGTACAGCTTCACCGCGCGAGCCAAGGACATCTTCCACGAAAGCGTGCGGCCCGACGACCTGAGGAAGAAGCTCGAGGATGCGTCGGGCGTGGTGACGATCAGCGACTTTCACCTGGCGTATCTTCGCGAGACGTACGGTTGGCTCGCCGACCGCGTGATCCAGGTCTACAACGGCCTGGATCTCGAGGAGTTCCCGTACAGCGAGCCGAGGGACCGGCCGCCGGTCATCCTGGCCGTCGGCCGCCTGGTCGAGAAGAAAGGATTTGGCGACCTGATCGATGCCTGCTCGCTCCTGGCTCGCCGGGGCCGCGAATTCCGCTGCCGGATCGTCGGGGCGGGGACCCTGGGGCCGGACCTTCGCGATCGGATCGTGCGGCTGGGACTCTCCGAGCGCGTGGAGCTCGTCGGCCCGCGCCCGCAGGGCGATGTGATCCGGGAGATGCGCGGTGCCTCGGTGCTCGCCATGCCGTGCATTGTCGGCGACGACGGCGATCGCGACGGCCTGCCAAACGTGATCCAGGAAGCACTGGCGCTGGGCACTCCGGTGGTCTCCACCGACGTGACCGGCATCCCTGAGGTCGTCCGCGACGGCGAGACCGGGCTTCAGGTGCCGCAGAAGAATCCCCCCGCGCTGGCCGAGGCGCTCGAGCGTCTTCTGCTCGATCCGGAGTTGAGGGTCCGCCTGGCCCGCGACGGCCGGGACCTGATCGAGGCCGAGTTCGATATCCGACGCAATACCGCCCGCCGTCGCGACCTGTTCCGTGGGGAACTCCGGCCGGCCGGCCAGACTCTCGTGGGAGCTCACTGATGCGTATCGCCTATATCTGTGCCGATCAGGGGATCCCCGTGTTCGGCCGCAAGGGTTGTTCGATCCACGTGCAGGAAGTCGTCCGGGCCATGGTCCGCGCAGGGATCTCGGTCGACCTCTTCACCCCTCGTCCAGAAGGACCCGTGCCGCCCGGTCTCGAATCGGTCCGGGTCCGTCTCCTTCCGGCGGCGACCGAACGGCACCCCGCGAACCGCGAGCAGTCGGCCTTCGCAGCCAACGCTTACCTGCGACTGGCGCTCGATCTCAACGGCCCATTCGACATTGTCTACGAGCGCTACTCGCTCTGGAGCCACGAAGGGATGGATTACGCCCAGTCCCTGCGGGTACCGGGGCTGCTCGAGGTCAACGCCCCGCTGATCGATGAGCAGGCCATTCATCGGGTCCTGGTGGATCGATCCCGGGCGGAATGGGTGGCTCATCGCGTCTTTGGCAACGCGGCGGCGCTTCTGGCGGTCTCCGCCGAGGTCGCGGCGTACCTGCGGACCTTCCCGGACGCCGCGGGCCGCACGCATATCATCCCCAACGGTGTGGATCCGTCGCGGTTTCCGGAGGGCCTGCGACCCAGCCGTCCGGCGGAGCCGGGGACATTCACCGTTGGCTTTGTGGGTACGCTCAAGCCGTGGCATGGCCTGCGATCGCTGATCCGGGCGTTCGACCGGCTGCACGCCGCCGAGCCCGCCACCCGGCTGCTGATCGTCGGAGATGGGCCGGATCGCTCCGTGCTCGAGGCCGAGTTGACCGAACGGGGCCTGACGGATGCCACGGTTCTCACAGGCTCGGTTGCCCCGGAAGAGGTTCCCGGCCTGCTGGCCTCGATGGACGCGGCCGTCGCACCGTACCAGAATTCGGGGCGCTTTTACTTCTCGCCGTTGAAGGTGTACGAGTACATGGCGGCGGGGCGAGCCGTGGTTGCCAGCCGGCTCGGCGAGCTCGACCGCCTGATCGAGCATTCGATCTCGGGCTTGCTCTGCGAACCCGGCGATTTCGAGGGCCTGGCCAATGCCTTGCTCCGGCTGCGCCGCGACCCCGCGCTGCGCGAACGACTGGGACGCAGCGCCCGCGCGGCGATCGGTCGGACGCACACCTGGGACGAGACGGTGAGCCGCATTCTCCGGTTGGCGAAGGCCTCGGCGCGGAGAAAGCCAGTTGCAGCGGTCGGAGCCGCCTCATGAAGCGTCCCCGAACCCTGCACCAGAGCCTGCCGGGAATCAGGCACCTCCTCGCGTTCTTCCGGCCGAGGCTCGTGCCGCATCGCGGGTTGCTGGCGGCATCGACGGTTGCGCTGGTCGCCGAGGTCATCCTGGCGACACTGGAACCGTGGCCTCTGAAATACATCTTTGATCGAGTGTTCGACCCGCGCCGCGCTCTGCCGCAGTCGAACCTGTCGGCGAACGTCCCGATCGACCCCTCGGCGGCGGTCGCCCTCTCGGCGCTGGCGCTGATCCTGATCGCAGGCGGTCGAGCGCTGGCTGACTACGCCAGTACCCTGGGCTTTGCTCGGGTCGCCAATCGCGTTCTCTCGGACCTGCGGGCCGATTTGTATCGCCACGTCCAGGGGCTCTCTCTCTCGTTCCACCACCGGGCGAAGGGCGGCGACCTGCTCCTGAGAATCATGAGCGACGTCACCCAGCTTCGCGACGTGGCGGTGACCGGCGTGGTGCCGCTGGCGGCCGATGCCCTGATCCTGTCCGGCATGATCGTCGTCATGATCTGGCTGCACTGGCAGCTCGCCCTCGTGGCCCTGATGGTGCTGCCGGTTTTCTGGCTGTGGACGGTGAGGCTCACCGGTCAGATCCGGCGAGCGGCACGCGACCAGCGGCACAAGGAATCCGCCATGGCCGCCGATGCGGTCGAGGCGATCGGGGCGATCCGGGTGATTCAGTCCCTGTCTCTGGAAGACCACTTCGCGGCGGGTTTCCTGCGCCGCAACGTGGAGAATCAGGGGCAGGACATGAGAACCACTCGCCTGACGGCCGCGCTCGGGCGGAGCGTGGCGTTCCTGGTCGCGGCGTCCACGGCGCTGGTCCTCTGGTATGGCTCGAGGTTGGTCCTCCGGCATGAGATCACGCCCGGCGAGCTTCTGGTGTTCATGGCATACCTGAAGAACGCGTTTCGCCCGGTGCGGGATCTGGTCAAGTACACGGGCCGGCTGGTGAAGGCGACAGCCGCCGGCGAGCGCGTGATCCAGCTCTTCGACGAGACGCCGGAGGTCCGTGACCTGCCGTCAGCCGTGCCGGCACCGGCGTTCCGCGGGGCGATCGAGTTCGACGGCGTGGACTTCGAGTATGAGCCGGGACGACCGATCCTGCGCGGGATCTCCTTCCGGGTCGAGCCGGGCCAGCAGGTTGCGGTCGTGGGGCCGTCCGGGATCGGCAAGTCCACGCTGGCCAGCCTGATCCTCCGGCTGTACGACGCGACGGGCGGCGCCGTTCGGATCGACGGACGAGACATCCGTGAGTATCAGCTTGCGTCGCTGCGGAGGCAGATTGCCACAGTTTTGCAAGAGACCGTGCTGTTCTCGGGAACCATTGGGGAGAACATCGCCCTGGGCTCGGATTCTCCGACCCTCGACAGGATCGAGGGCTCGGCGCGGCTTGCCAACGCCCATCCTTTCATCGAGGCGATGCCGATGGGTTATGCCACGGCGGTCGGCGAGCGAGGCGCGACTCTCTCGGGAGGTCAGCGTCAGCGGATCGCAATCGCGCGGGCCGCCATCCGCGACACTGCGATCCTGATCCTCGATGAGCCGGTCACCGGCCTGGATGAGGAGAACGAGCGCACGGTCGCCGATGCCCTCGGACGGCTCTCCCGAGGGCGAACGACCATCTGGATCACCCACGACCTGCGCCAGGCGACCCGCGCCGATTTGATTCTCTATCTCGAGGGGGGACGGATCCTCGAGCAGGGCACCCATGACGAGCTGATGTCGGCCTGCGGCCGCTATGCCGACCTGTACGCTTCAAGCTCGCCACGGGGGGTATCGGGACGTACGTCGCACGATTCGCCCGCGGCGGAGGAGACGATGCAGCTCGAGCTCGCCGAAGCACCCGTCACGCAGGTCGCCGCGCCCGCGTGAGGCCACGTCGGGAACGGCCGGCGTCGTTTTCGTCGATCGGCCGGCCATCAGAGATGCTTCTTGATCGCGGCGTCGGGGGTGGGCGGCCGGCTGGGCCGCTCCTTGAGCCACCGGAAAAAATCCGCTTTGATCGAGGCGGTCCAGGGGACGTCGATCTGGCCGGGGGTGTAGACGCCCTCGCGGAGCCGCAGGTGGCCGAACTCGTCCTTGAGCGCGACGACCTCGGCCGTGATGACAACCTCCTCGGCCAGGTGGGCCGGGATGACGATCACACCCTCGTGGCGGGCGAGGATGACGTCGCCGGGGAGCACCGTCACCATCCCGACGCGGATCGGCCGGTTGATCGAGACCAGCACCATGTTCTTCAGGAAGGACGGGTCCCAGCCGCGGACACAGGCGTTGAAGCCCTCGATCTGCCGGAGTCCGTCCAGGTCCCGCGCGCTCGCGTCGAAGACGACTCCTGTGCCGGTTTTCGCAAAGATCGAGTTGCCCAGGTTATCGCCGATCAGGGTGCCGTCGGCGATCTTGCCGCAGCCGTCGGCGATGTAAACATCTCCCTTCTGGAGCATGTCGATCGGCCAGGAGTTGGAGGGACCGATCCGGCCCTCCCGCTTGCCGGTCTGCATGACGCGATCGACCAGATCGGGCCGGCCGGGCAGGTAGGCGGCTGTCAGGGCCCGGCCGACGAAGGGACGGTCGGGATGGATCATTTTCCACCCGGCGGCGAACTGGCTCTCGTATCCCCGCTGGCGAAGGACGTCCCACGCCTCCTCGATCTTCACCTCCTTCATCCGGCGCAGCAGGTCGTCGGGGACGCGCGGCCGGCCGTCGGGATAGCGCTCACCCTTCCACAGCCGGGTCATGGCCAGCAGGTCGGCGCGCGAGGCGGCGATGCCGGAGGGGCGGTCGGATTTGTCGCTCTCCGATGTCCGCTCCTGAGCCCCCGCGCGTAAGCAGCACGAGAGGCCCAGCAACACCACCAGCAGAGTCGCCGACCGGCGCGGTTCATGCAAACGTCGGACGAGCATCGTCGAGGACTCCGGAAAGCCAACCGATCAGGGTTCGTCGGGCCGAGTGCCCGGTCCTTCATACGGTCTGGAGGTCCCGGGAGCAAGTCCGGGCTGGGAAACGACGAGCTGTCGCGTGTCTGGAGCGTGTCCGGGTTCACTCCTTCCTGGTATCCTTCAGCAGGTTCTCGCCTTCATTGCTCACGCAGGTCTCGGGCTCCTGGAGGACCCTCGCCATCGGGGTCTCGCTGCTGTCCACGATCGCGGTCGGCGCATTGCGAGAAGCCCGGGCGTCGCGCGCGAGGTTCGCCTGCAATTGCCGATCGGCGGCGGACGCGGTGTGCGGGCTCGTCGCGGAAGGGACGGTGGTGGGACTGGACGCCGGGCCGTTCGTCCAGGTTTCTGCGGCTGGCAGGGCCGGCGTCGGAGCCGGTCCTGGTGCGAGAGGGACGCCGATGACGCCAGCCTCCTGGAGAGCCACCTTCGCGCGAAGCTTCGCCTCGCTTATGAGCTGGAACCAGTCGATGTCGTGTGTGGGCGTCCAGAAATCAGCGCGGAGGCGGATTCCGCCGGGCTCGATTGCCTCGACCAGGGTCCGCGGCTGAGGATCGGCTAGGATTCCTTTCGTGTTGCGCAGGGCACGGTCGATGGCATCCATCGCCGCGGCGGTCGACGATTCGATCGGGATCACCACGTCGAAGTTGGTGCGGAAGCTTGGCGAGGCGGTCGCGTTGACCATGATTTCCTTGAAAATTGTCGCGTTGGGGATGCGGACGTGTTTGCCATCGAGCGTGACCAGGACCGTGGCCCTGGTATTGAGTGACTTGACCACGCCCGATTGCCCGGCGATCGTAACGTAATCGCCGATCTGGAACGGCCGGCGCAAACCCAGTAGCACGGATGCGATGAAGTTCTCGGTGATGTCGCGGAAGGCGAAGCCGACCGCCAGTACGACGAGCCCGGATACGCCCAGGACGGACATCACGGCATGGGTCAGTCGCAGGGCCGCCAGCGCCAGCACCAGGCCGCCAATGACGATCAGACCGCTGATGAGCGAGCCGACGACCGAGCGGAGTAGCACGTTACGGACCAGCGGGGCCAGGATCGTCTCGGAGTGCGTCGCAAAAGTCTGGGCCAGAAACCACGACAGAGCCACGATCGCCAGGGCGATCAGCAGCAGAATCCACTTGCGCTGGAAGTAGCCGATAAAGTTGCCAAACTCCTGGCTGGCAAAGTCCCAGCCCGTCATCACCTCGTCGTCAGTCACGGTCTGATTCAGCACCAGCCGCACGCCTTCGACCCGCTTGACGACGTCGGAGAGCTCACTTCGCGTATCGCTGTCATCCACCCGCCCTTCGAGCGACACCACGCCGGTATCGACCGTGACCTTGATGTTCCGAACGCCGGGGTACTTGGGCAGGAACCTGGCAAGAAAGCGCTGGATCTCCGGGTCCGAGACCTGGCGGTGAACGGTGATCGGTCCGGATGAGGCCGCCACGGTCGGCTCGCCCTTCTCGGCGTCCTTTGCCGAGTCCTTCCTGGCAGCGGACGTACTCTGACCCGACGAGGATGGCAGGCCGGGGATCTGCGCCATCGCGGAGTGGTGGCACCATGCCAGCGAGAACGCCGCGACCAGGATCACGAAGACCGTGGGTCGGCCGGAGGCGAATCGTCGTCGTAATCCCTTCATCATCAAGCCACTCCGCATGATCCCATCGTAAAACGATCCCCGTGGGCACGGACGGCGTAGCTGCGCCAGGGTCCTTTCGGGGACCTTCCGAAACGGAGTGTAATCGCAAACCGCGCGCCCGCTCGGTGACCGGCGTCTGGCCGGACCGTATCATCGAGGGCGTTGCCGAGTGAGCCTGCAAGGGGGCGTTGCCGGCGGAATCCTGCACAGGAGACAACCGATCATGAGGTTGAGCGTCCGGGTGGCGAGCGTTCTGATCGCGTGGGGATCGTTGGCGAACGCGGGCGAGCCCATGGCCATCCGCCATATCACCGTGTATCGCGAGGATGGAAGGTTCGCCGGATGGCCGGCGAATCACGGAATCTGGTCGTGGGGCGACGAGATCCTGGTCGGGTTCAGTCGCGGCACGTACAAGGATCGCGGTCGCTTTCACCATATCGACCACGACCGGCCCGAGGAGTTTCTGCTGGCACGCAGCCGCGATGGGGGCGAGCACTGGGCAGTCGAGCGACCGGCTCCGCCGGGCGCTCTGGCCGGCACGGCCGGCATGCGGCATGGACGCCTGCCGGAAGGTTCGCCGATCGAGAGGCCGGGAGCGCTGGACGCACCCATCGATTTCCGTCATCCCGACCTGGCGCTGACGGTCCGGATGGAGAATCCCAACAATGGGACGTCGCGTTTCTACTATTCGTATGACCGGGGGCATGCGTGGCGCGGGCCGTTCGCGTTGCCGCTCTTCGGGCAGCCGGGCGTCATGGGACGAACGGACTACCTGGTCGAGGGCCAGGGGGATTGCCTGCTATTTCTCACCGCCAGCAAGGCCGATGGGCATGAGGGACGGCCGTTTTGTGCGCGGACGTCCGACGGCGGCAAGACCTGGCGATTCGTTTCGTTCATCGGCCCCGAGCCGTCAGGTTACGCAATCATGC
>JAKAUH010001039.1 GCA_021818605.1 Planctomycetota bacterium | reverse complement strand
AGGGCACGGCCGCCAGCGCGGCGAGCGCCAGAGCAAGGATCGGGATGCTGCCGATGGCGACGCGACGAAAGCCGGCCTCGTGCCGCTCGAGGATCGGCACGACGCGGGCCGATATCCCCAGCACGACGAGCAGCCAGGCCGGGCCATGGATCTGCGGGAAGACCACCAGCAGCGCAGGCAGCACGGTCAGCGCGCCGAGCACGCGCACTGTCACCCACCGGCCGCCCCGGCGCCTGAGCAGAATCGCCACCGATCCGGCCAGCCCGACGAGCAGGAAGATCAACACGTCCGTCAGCGGGACCAGCCAGACGAAATGGCGGCTCATGTTCAGAAACCTGTTCGTGTCGATGAACCTCTTGTGCACCACGACCGCCGCGACCTCGAGCAATCCCGCGAGCATTCCGCACCACAACGCCAGGCCCAGGACGGCGATCGGGCCGATCCTGGAGGGCCGGCGATCCTCGGTTCCGGACTCGCCCGCGGTCGCGCTGCGTGACAATAATGAAGGGAAGAACATGGCGAAGAAGACTTGTGAATCGGGAGGTTCGTGTGGTCGAGGATTGTCGAGGGCTCGCTCGGCGAGGGCCGGCCGCGGAGTTTCATCCTATCGGCCAATCCGCGACTCGATCAAGCGAACGACCCGCGCGAGAGGAACGGCCGATGCTGCGAGGCGGACGTCGACGGTCGGCGGTCATCGCGTCGGCGATCGTCATCGGGGGGCTGAGCTGGTGCGGTTGGCGGTGGTGGGACGTGCGCCGATACCGCGACACCATGGCCGCGGTCGAGGACGCCATGCAGACCGGCCGTTACGCCACGGCCGCCCGGGATCTATCGGCCTTGCTCGCTCGTCGGCCCAGGTCGGATTCGGATCGGGCCGGCTACTTGCTGGGCCTTTGCGAGAAGGCGCGTGGCCGGCTCGGCGAGGCGGACTCCGCCTGGGCCGCCGTCCCGCCGGATTCTCCCTTCGGTGGACGGGCGGTCGCCGCCCGGATGGACCTGCTCGTGGAACAGGGGCGGCTGGCTCAGGCCGAGCGGTTGATCGGGCGCATCGCCGACGACCTCGGACCAGGAGGATCGGCGCTTCGCATGCTGCTCATCCCGATCCTCGTGCAGGAGGGCCGAACGGACGAGGCCAGCGGCCTCATCGAGGCCCGATGGCGCAGTCTCGAGGCTCGCGGCGAAGGAGCGACCGAACAGGCTGTCAACCTGGCCCGACTGCACATGGAGCTGCGCTGGAATGTCCCGCCGGTCGAGGCCGTGCGCGAGTACCTGGACCAGGTTGGGCGGCTGGCCCCGGATGACGAACGTATCTGGCTGGGCCGCGCGAACCTGGCAATCCGCGCCGGCTCGTTCGACGAAGCGAAGCGATGGATCGACCGATGCCTGGAACGTCATCCCGACGATGTCCCCACCTGGCGTGCGCGGCTTGACTGGGCGATGCGGACGAAACAGCCGGACGAGGTGCATGCCGCCCTGGAGCATCTGCCAGCCGATTCGCTGACGCCGGCGGACGCCCATCGAATCTCGGCCTGGATGGCCTCGGCACGCGGGGACGTCGAACGCGAGCGGCAGGAGCTGGCGGCCCTGATCGCCGAGGCCCCGGAGGATCTCGCGGCGCTCGATCAACTCGAGGCGCTCAAGCTCAAGCTCAAGCAGGTGTCGGCCAGGGGAAGCGGCGAAGGGATCCAGCAACGAAAGGCTGAGATCGAACGCGACCGCGCGCGTTATCGTGAACTCCATCGCCGCAACCAGCCGGCACGCGACGCCGAGGAGATGGCCCGTCTGGCCGAACGGCTCGGCCATCGCTTCGAGGCGACCGTGTTCCTGAACGCCGCGGCCGCCGAGGACCCCGATCGCGAGGACCTCAGGGCGAAGCTTCTCGAACTCGAGAGGTCGGAACGGTCAAGGGTCGGAGCCGGTCCAGGGCTGCCGGAACGACTCCCAATGCCGGACCAGGGGAATGCGCCATCATCGGACGCATCGTGACAACATCCGGGTGCAGCCTTCGGGGGACTGCCTCGTTCCGAACCCGTCGATCCAGCCCATGGATGTCGGGTTGGATCGACGGGCTTCGGGTTTGGGGCAACTCCGTGGCCGATCAATCAATGGTCGTGCTTCGGCCCGTTGGGATTGGCCGGATCGGCGGGACCCTTGGGGGTCGCGACCGTCTTCTTGGCACTGGCTGCCGGGGCGGCGGGGGGCGCACCACCCGCAGTCGGCGATGCAGAGGCCGAGTCGCTCCCGCCGCTTCCGTTGTCGCAACCGGCCAATGAGATCGAGAGCAAAAGCGCGACGAAAAGGGTAGCAAACCGCTTCATCAGGTTTTCTCGCTTCGGGTGCATGATTTGGGGAAGTACGCCAACAGATAGCTGGGGATGACGCCCGGCCGCGATCGTGAGGACGAGTGCGGTCGGGCAACGATGGCCAACTGAACTCAATACTGGTTCGCGCCGACGATCTCACCGAGGTTGCGACTGCCGAGGGCCCACCACGTATTCGGCGCGATCGAGCTCTTGATGAAATGGACCGAGCCGTCGGCGAAGGCCTCGTTCACCCCGCCAGGGTGCAGGCTGCCTGGAGGCGCGCTGCCGATGGCGGTCACATAGTAGCCCGCCCAGGGTGAATTGCCGTCGGTGACGTCCATGGTGTTGGTGCAGTTGATCTGATTGGGCGTGCCGAAGTGGTTGTAGGACTGCCACATCAGATAATCCGCGAAGCCTCCCGACCACTGCTCGGCACTGCCGCAGTACCGGATTCCTGTGGTCCCTGGAGCCGAGGAGCAGGCCTTGTACATCATGAGAGCACCAGCCATCCCCGACCCCATCGGCGCACCGGTCGGGGAGTGGATGGAACAGCGGTTCAGGTTCGTGGTGCCCACCGCGGCGATTGTTTGAGGATACGGGTACGGAAGCCCGAGCAACCGCTCGCTCACCAACCCGGTGTTCGAGGAGCCGTCGGTGATCGCCGCCATCCGAACCGGTGCCCAGGACGCGCCGGGGTAGAGGTTCAGGCCAGGACTCCCGGTGGAGAGATTTCGGGCCGTCCCGATGGCGTAGGTATTGCCCGGGGTGATCGTCCCGTTCGCTGGCGTCATCACGCCGGGGCCGCCGTAATTGCCAACATAGTTGGACGTGCCGTAGAAAAGCCCGGAGTTCGGCATGGGATACAGACCCTGGCCATTTGTGCTCTCCGACGGACACTGCAGAATCTTCAGGTGCATCATCGTGACCGTCGTATTGGCATACGCACCATACGATGATCCACCCATGATGTCAACCATGAAGTTT
>JAKAUH010000380.1 GCA_021818605.1 Planctomycetota bacterium | reverse complement strand
CGGGTCGGCCGCTGGTGGCGAAGCGTGTGGCGTGAAACGGGGCAAAGTAGCGAACGAGAGCGATATGGCTGCATCATTGGCATTCAACTGAGGGTTTTCGGACTACGTTGCGCACGCGGGAACCTTGAACGGGGCCGCCGGCTCATCGTCCGCGACGTGGAAGGCGCGGCGGGCCCAACGAGACCAGGAAGACCGACCCGCCGTCCCGGCCGGCATGCCGGTCTTGCTCCGGGTAGACCGCGGCCTCGATCTCGATGTCCTGCGCGAGAAGTTCGGATTTGAGGTCGTCTCCGAGCAGGAGGACGGCTTCGTCATCGTCGCCTCTGAGGATATCGATCTCGTCCAGTTGATGACGATGATCAACGCATTCGCGACGGATACACGGGGGTCCGCCACGATCGCGAGCATCCACAAACTCTACGACGACCCGACGCAGGAGGAGCGGCTGAGCCGCATCCTTTCGGAGTCGCTGTACCAGGCGTGGCCGACCATCCAGGACGACCAGAATTACATCGTTGACATCGGCGTGGGTGGACTCGGGGTGCAGGAGATCCCGGATCAGCCCCGACGCGGCAAGCGGGACAGTGATGCCGATTGGGCGAGGAAACAGGCGGATTGGGCCAGGGCGAGGGCAAACGCTTATCAAGCCTGGGACGAAGTGAAGGCGCGCCGCGAGGACGAGATCGCAGGGTTCGTCGATTTCTACGGCGGCCGCGTCATCAACATCATTGACGATCAGGCCGTCGATGCCGTGGAGCTACCCGACAGCTTCACCGTCCGCCTCGAGCTGGTCGGCAAGGGGTTACGCGACCTCGTATTGAATTACATGTACCTCTTCGAGGTAGTCGAACCGGACGACATTGAGCTCCCCCAGCGCGCGGCTCCCCTGGAGGAGGCACCGGCCCCGGCCGTCGCCCCGTCCCCGCCGCCGCCCGATGCGCCGGCCATCTGCGTCATCGACAGCGGCATCCAGGAGGAGCACCTCCTGCTCGAACCGGCGATCGATCGCGACAATTCGCATTGCTTTCTCCCCGGTCGTCCGCCTGAGGACGTCGGGGACTACGTGCCTCCCGGCGGGCACGGGACGCGGGTGGCGGGGGCTGTCCTCTATGGAGAAACGGTCCCACAGGGCGAGCCGTACGTGCTGCCCTTTTGGGTCCAGAATGCGAGGGTCCTGGACAACGCAGGCCGGATGCCGGTCGAACTCTTCCCGCCGGCCGCGATCAGAGCCGTGGTGGAGCGATTCCACAACGGCTCACGCAGGACTCGCATCTTCAACCAGTCGATCAATGTCGCGGCCCCGTGCCGGACCCGGCACATGTCCGCCTGGGCAGCCGAGATCGACGCACTGTGCGAGAAATACGACATCCTCGTCATCCAGAGCTCCGGGAACCTGTACGCCTCCTCGCCCGCGCCCTTCTGCGGCGTACGCGAGCACCTGGCGGCGGGCCGCGGGTACCCAACCTATCTGAACGAGGATTCCTGCCGCGTAGCAAACCCGGCCCAGAGCCTCCACACGCTGACCGTCGGGTCAGTGACGTACGGGGCGTTCGAGGGTGCCGGATGGCGGAGCCTCGCGCCGGGCGCCGCGCACCCGTCGGCTTTCAGCCGGTCTGGCTTCGGGATGTGGGGGGTCATCAAGCCCGAGGTGGTCGAACTCGGCGGTGATAACCTCAGGACGGCCAACAACCCTCCCGACATCGGCACACCTAGCCACGCCAAGCCATGCTACCCCGAACTGGTCCGCTCCACGATGTACCCGCCGGGTCCGGCGGTGGACCGCGACGAGGTCGGGACATCGTTTGCCGCTCCGAAGGTGACCCACATCGCCGGCTACCTCCAGCGCGTCCTCCCCGACGAGCCGTGCCTCCTCTACCGGGCCCTCATCGTCCAGTCGGCCCGCTGGCCGGCCTGGGCATGGCAGGCAAGCGCAGCCGGACAGGTCGAGGTCATCCGTCGCATCGGCTACGGGATGCCTGACCTTCAACGGGCGACGACCAACAACGATTACCGGACCACGCTGATCGCCGGCAAGGACCCGCGAAACCCTGACGAAGACCTACGCATCCGGGCCGGCGAGGCCCACATCTTTCAGGTTCCCATCCCCGCGTCGATGCGGGGCCAGGCCGACGAATTCGACATCCTGATCGAAGTGACGCTCTCCTACGCCGCCCAGCCGCGGCGGACCCGGCGCAATCTCCGCGGCTACCTCTCGACCTGGGTCGATTGGAAGAGCAGCAAGCTCGGCGAGGCGATCGAATCCTTCCGTCTGCGCGCGCTGAAGGACCAGGACGACGAGGCGAAGGCGAGGGGCACGCCGATCCCCTGGATGTTGCATGAGAACCCGGGCTGGGGCACGGTCCGGGGCGTGAAGCGAAACTCCGGGACGGTCCAGAAGGATTGGGCGATCGTGAAATCCAACACTCTGCCCGACAGCTTCTGCATTGCGGTCGTCGGCCATAGGGGGTGGAGCAACGACCCCGACTCCTCCGCACGCTATTCGATCGCGGTCAGCTTCGAGGTGGTCGGCAAGGAGATTCCGATCTACGATGACATGCGCGTCGCGGTCGAGGAGCTCCAGGCCGAGATCGAGGCCGAAGTCGAATCCGAGGCAGAGATCCTGGTGGGGGATTGAGATCGCGCGGGCCGAGCAACGATGAAAGAAACAACCAAATGAAGACATTCACATATAATCAGTTATTAATTCGGAGCGTTGCCGACCTCCTCCTCGGCCCCTACAAAGGGCAAAAAGAGCAGGCACTTCTCCGTTGCTTCGTGCTGCTGCGGCTACAAAAATGCGTGCGTGGTGCGAGTTGCCTATCCTTTCCTTGGTCCCCAACTCAACTGCCCGGCCGGCGGGATTCGTCAACCGCCCCCGGATCCGCGTCCGGGGCGTCCGGGCCTTCTTGCTGGAGTCGAGCCAGGAATGCCGACGGTGAGAGGGCTGCTACAGGGGAACCCGAGAAGCCTCGTGAATCGCGAGTCACGATGGCATCGAGCCGGGCCAGTTGGGCGAAGGCGGCGGGCAAATTGTCCTCGAAGTCGGACGCCGGCATCGCCGCCGCTTAATTCCAGCGCCTCCCGGTCCACGGGCAGGATCCGCAAGGATTTGAGGCATTCCTTCACGAAGGCCCGGGCCCTCGCGGGGTCCGCATTCCGGCGCACGAGGTCCAAGATGGTCGGGAGCGACGCCGCGGAGATCTGGGCCGAGACCCGGCCATCGAGGCCGGCCTGAACGGCCGTCGCGGAATCCGCCAGCCACTCGCTTCGCGCCAGGAACACGTCGAGCAGAGA
>JAKAUH010001173.1 GCA_021818605.1 Planctomycetota bacterium | reverse complement strand
CATCCGCCCGAGACATACCCCGCCTGGGGCGACGTGGTGACGATGCCCTGACCGGAGCTGACGAAGGACGACGATTCGGTGGTCGGCCAGACGGGTCCGGGCGTCGAGGTTATGGTCGACGGCGTCCAGGGCTCGGGGCCGGGCATCGGGGTGCCACTCTCGGTGCCGGTGCCAGTCGTTGGCGACGGCAGCGCCGGGCCGTGGTTCGCGGTGGGGGGCATCGTGGTTGTCGGGGCGGAATTCACGGGTGTCAGGTCCGGGGCGGCCTCGGGCGGGTTGGCGGGTGCGGCACTCGGCGCTGGGGAGGTGGGTACGGCTGGCGGCGGCGGTGTGGCATCCTGCCGGGGCGCGGCGGTCGGTATTGGGCTGATCGGCGGTGGGACGTCGGCGTTCATGTTGGCGACCGGGACGGCGGCGGCGTCGATGGCCGGCTTCACGCCGGCCAGGTCGACCGAGAGCTCTTGCGCCGGCTGCGACGCGACGCGAAGCGCATCGGTGATCGACGACGGCCGTGCTGAAGATCGCCTGGCCGCAACGGCCGGGGCAACCGGTCGACCGGCCGTGGGAGCCTGAACCTGGGCAACACTGGGCGCCGGCCGCACCGCAGCATAGGCCGTGGCGGTGCCGGTCAAGGCGGGCACCGGGCGAGCCGACGGATAGTCGATCGCGTCCGACTCGTCGCGATCTTCGTGGCGGAAGATCCGGCCGACCAGCGGCATGCGGCGGAGCAATCCGGGGCGGTCGTCGTCTTCCTCGTCGTCGCGGACGATGTTGCCGGCGATCACCTGGCGGCCGGAGCCGGCAAGGTTGCGGTCCGTTGCCGGCGATGTTTCCTCGGTCCGATGCCGGCGCCAGAACGCCAGCCGTGACGCCGGATGCGCCTGGTTGTCCTCGTCGCCGAGGTAGGGTGGTTCCGTCCAGCCCAGGCGCTGCTGGACGCCGGCGCAGCCGGTCATTCCGAGCAGCAGAAATGCCACAATCCCCGCTTCGCAAAGCCGCCTCATGGCGCCTCCTCCCGCCTGGTGTTTCTTCGATCCATCAGAGAACACCCGGCCCATGGGACGGGCCGCGCGCTCTTCACGCCGTCTCACTCGTCACAAGGAATCGGCAGGTCCGACAGCAGCCAGCGACCGATTCACGGGCCGGTTTCGCACGGACGGCGCCAGGATCCGGACTCTCAAAAAAAACAGCACGATTGCCGCCCTCGACACAATGTGAACAATAGGGTTGGACCCGACGAGACGTTTTTTTCTTCCTCTCCCCTGGTCCGCCCGGCAGGATGCCGCGGTCCAGGCCGTTGCTCGCGATCTGGCGAGGACGGCCTTCGGCGCCCGCGACGGGCTGGACTCTCGAGGCTGGCCGATGATCGATGCCGAAGCGACACAGCGGTTCATGGCCGCCCCCTGGTTGGGCGAAGTCGATCCCGATGGCAAACGGGCGATTCTCGACGCGCTCGTCGAGGCCCGGGCCCCAGCCGGCGCGACCCTGCTCGCGCAGGACCAGCCCAACGACCATCTCTCGTTCCTGATCGACGGGACGGCCGAGATCGTCCGGACGTTTCAGAATGGCCGGCGCGAGGTCTTCACGACGCTCAAGGCGCCCTCGGTCTTCGGAACGACGTCGTTCTTCCGCCCCGATCCGCCCACCGTGGCCGTGCGATCCACGTCCGATGTCTGGATCCTTTCCCTCTACCACCCCGCCCACGAGGCCCTCCGCCAGGAGCATCCTCGAGCTGCCGAGGCCCTCGCCGTGGCGATCCTCCGCGCGCTGTCGGAGCGTTTCGACCTGATGGACCGCCTGCTGTCCGACTACATCACGCGCCACGGCGAGTCGCCGCGGAACTCCGAGTGGGCCGGCTTCCGCGCCCGGCTCTTCGACGACCGCGGACTCTGATGCGAACCAGCCCGACCTCACCCTGATCCTCCGCCCGGGTTGCATCTCAGGCCCCGACCGGCCAAGATGCACCTGATCGAACGGGATCAGGTCCGGTCGACCCCGCGCCGCCGGCGCCCATGACCGCCAACGCAAACGCGAGGCACCCGGTCCGCCTGGTTTTCCCACCAAACCTCCTCGGCGGAGACCGATGCGATGGAACGGCGACAGTTCGGCAAGACCGACATGCAGGTGTCCGTGCTCGGGTTCGGCGGCGCTGAGATCGGCTTCGAGAAGGCATCCGTCGATACCGTCGCCCGGATCCTCGGCGACGCGCTCGACGCCGGACTCAACGTCATCGACACCGCCGAGTGCTACCTCCAGAGCGAGGAGCTGATCGGCGAGGCTGTCTCGTCGCGCCGCCAGGACTTTTACCTCTTCACCAAGTGCGGCCATCCCGAGAAGCCCGGCGAGGGAGACTGGCGGCCCGATTCGCTGATCCGGAGCATCGAGCGCAGCCTCAAGCGGCTCCGCACCGACCGCGTCGACCTCGTGCAGCTCCACAGTTGTTCCGAGGACGAGCTGCGCAAGGGGGACGTCATCGACGCCATGCTTCGCGCCCGGGACAGGGGCCACGCCCGCTACATCGGCTACAGCGGCGACGGCCCGGCCGCTCGGTTCGCCATCGAGTCGGGCGCGTTCGATACCCTCCAGACCTCCGTGAGCATCGCCGACCAGGAGCCGATCGAGCTGACCCTTCCCATGGCCCGCCAGCGCCACATGGGCGTGATCGCCAAGCGGCCGCTGGCCAACGCCGTCTGGCGATTCGCCCAGAAGCCCGAGAATCCCTATGTCGTCCCCTACTGGGAGCGGATGCAGAAGCTCGCTTACAGCTTCGTGAACAGCGACCAGGCCGAGGTCGCCGCGACGGCACTTCGCTTCACCCTGGCCGTCCCCGGCGTGCACACCGCGATCGTCGGCACCAGCCGGGCCGGCCGCTGGCTCGAGAATGCCGCGGCCCTCGAGGCCGGACCGCTGCCCCAGGCTCAGTTCGACGCCATCCGCGCGCGGTGGCGCCAGGCCGCCGAGCCGGGGTGGACGGGGCAGATCTGAAACGACCCGGCAAAACGGCCGATCGCTGAGACTGTCGCCAGGATACCGGCATCCTGGCCCGTCGTCCCGAGATCCACGGTCGCTTGCACCCGGGATCCGGAGTCGACTTCGTCAGCGTCCCTGAGCCTGGCGCGGTCCCGATCCGATCCGATCCGACCGGACCGGGTTAGGCGGAGAGCCTGACCGACTTCCGATCCGGGCTTGATCCCCTCCGGCCGTCGTGGGCCGCGTTCCTCCCGGCCCATCCTCCGGCCCGATTCCCGTGCGACGGACTTCGATCGCTTCGAGTTATCGAGATGCCGGTCCCGGT
>JAKAUH010000637.1 GCA_021818605.1 Planctomycetota bacterium | reverse complement strand
GTTCCTGTATCAGCTCATGATGCAGGCGATGCGGCTGTGGTCGGAGGGCTGGGAACGGCTGATCACGGGCATCCAGGGCTACAACAAGGCGCAGGTCTCGCTCGAGCCCTCGCCGATGCTGCTGGGTGTCGGCTACATCATCGGGCCTCGGATCGCGTCGGTGATGGTCGGCGGCGGAATCCTGGCGGCTCTGTTCCTCGTGCCGATGGTCGCGTTCTTCGGTGACGGGGTGTCCGGCATCCTGCCGCCCGGCGAGAAGCCGATCGCCGCGATGACGTCGGGCGACATATCGAGGGCGTATGTCGGCCGGTACATCGGCGCCGGCGCCGTGGCGACGGGCGGGATTCTCAGCATGATCAACGCGCTGCCCATGATCCTGGCCTCGATCACGGGGAGCCTGCGCGACCTCCGGCCGGGCCGCGCGGGAGGCGCCGGCCGCGCGCCGCGGACCGAGCGCGACCTGCCGATGGGGATCGTCGTTTTCGGCTCGCTCGGCCTGGTCGCGGCGATCGGCGCCTCGCACCTGATCCCGACCGACCTGACCGGCCGTCTGATCGGCGGGGCGATGATCGTGCTCTTCGGCTTTCTGTTCGTGACGGTCAGCTCGCGGATCACGGGCGTGGTGGGCTCGTCGTCGAACCCGATCTCGGGGATGACGATCGCGACGCTGCTGTTGACCTGCCTGATCTTTGTCCTGCTGGGGTGGGTCGGGCCCGAATACCGGCTGACGGCGATGTCGATCGCGGGGGTGGTCTGCGTGGCGTCGTCGAACGGCGGTACGACCTCGCAGGACCTCAAGACGGGTTACCTCGTCGGCGCCACGCCGTGGCGGCAGCAGGTGGCGATCCTGGTCGGGGCGTTGACGTCGGCCGTCGTGATCGGCGGCACGCTGCTGTTGATGAACTGGGCCTACACGACCTACACCGACAGGCCCGACGACCTACCGGCGCAGAAGGCGAAGCCGCAGGAGCTCGGCGGGTCACTTGTCGGCCCCGACGGCAAGACCTACCGGCTCTGGCCGGCGACGATCGCGAGGCCCGGCGTGCCGGGCGACTTTTTGGTTGACGAGTCGGGCCAGGCGCATTTTCGTCGCGATCCGGGCATCGGCGGCCAGATGACGAAGACGGCCTCGGGCGCCGATATCAAGAAGTTCAACCCGCCGACGCCGCAGATCTTCGCCACGCTGGTCAAGGGGATCATGGAGCAGAAGCTTCCGTGGGGCCTGGTGATCCTGGGCGCGGTGCTGGCCGTGGTGATGCAACTGGCGGGGGTCTCGGCGCTGGCGTTCGCGGTGGGCGTGTACCTGCCGCTGGCGACGACGATGCCGATCTTCATCGGCGGCGTGCTGCGGTGGCTGGTGGACCGCGTCCGCCGGTTCAGCGCCGAGGAGTCCGAGACCAGCCCCGGCACCCTCATGTCCACCGGCCTGATCGCCGGTGGATCGCTGGCGGGGATCATCATCGCTCTCTTGAAGGTGTTCCAGAGCGTGGGCGAGAAGTTCGACTTCTCGATGCAGAACGCCCAGAAGGAGACGATCTATCGCCTGCCGGCGATCGGGGCGTTCGGTGTGCTGGCGGCGATCCTGCTGGTGGTCGCGCTGGCTGGTCGGCGGCCGGTCGCGGATCCGCCCGAGAAGGGCGAGGAGGCGCGGCTCGGCGAGATCACCTGACCCTGCCCCTGACCCTGGCCCTGGATTCGCGTTATGGTGGATGGTAAGGGGCCCTGTACAAAATGGGGACAGGCACCTCGAAGTCCTGGACCCAGTCCCCATTTCGTATAGGGTTGGTAAGGGCGACTCGTGCCATTTCGCGTCGCGGGACGCCCGCTGTCTACTGCCAATGCCAACGGGAGACACACATCATGCGACGGTATGTGACGATTGCGGCCGGCCTGGTACTCGGCCTGAGCCTGACAGCCGCCGACGCAAACGCCCAGGGGTGGTATTATCCCGGCTACTACGGCCGCTACGGGATGGCCGGCTGGGGCGGCGACCCGATGGCCGCCTACATGACCGGACTCGGCTCGTACGCCCGGAGCCAGGGCGTTTACCTGAAGGAGCGGGCCGAGGCACGGTCGATCGAGATCGATAACGCCATCAAGTGGAACAAGGCTGTGCGGGCGCGGCAGCGGGCGCTGGTCCAGGATCAGAAGGCGGCCGATGCCGAGGCCGAGGCCCGCCGCGACGAGAAGATCACCGAGCGGCACCTGGAAAGCGGCGCGATCCTGAATGCCCTGCTCGACCAGATTTATGACGTCGATCCGGGCGTCAGCAAGGCCTCGGCCGCCAAGGCCCCGATTGCCCCGGCGGCCATCCGCGAGATCCCGTTTGAATGGAATACCGAGGCGCTCACCGCCTGCATCAACCAGATGACCGCCACCGGCTCGGCCATCCCGACGCTCCTGATGGAAGACCGCTATGTTTCAGAGCGCAACGCCCTCCGCGCGGCCGTCGAGCCGGCGCTCAAGGAGGACGCGAAGGGAACCGTCTCGCTCGACAGCCGCCGGAGAATCCATCAGGCCGTTGCCAACCTCCGCGCCAAGTTCATCAAGAACACCGCCGAGTTCGACCCCGGCTACAGGGACGCGATCAACTACCTGCACACGCTGGCTAGCCTCAACCGGATGCTCAACGACCCGAGCATGCAGAAGTTCCTCGCCGGGCTCGAGGAGGGCAAGGAGCGCACGATCGGTGACCTGATCACCTTCATGAACGCGTACAACCTTCGCTTCGGCCGGGCCACGTCCGACCACCAGCTCGATATCTACCGCAGGCTTGTGGCGCTGCTCTCGGAGGTCCGCGACCAGCTCAACCCGTCGCGCACGCCCCCGACGTCCCTGGATAAGAGCGGCCAGGCGCTCCAGTCCGCCGCCAAGGATATCTTCCAGGGGATGAACTGGAGCGACATCGAGGCGCATGCTGCGAAGCAGCCTTAGTATCGTCATTGGTCATTGGTCATTGGTGGGGCGGCCGCCCCTCGTGCCCTCACCGGCCGCCCCTCGATCGGGCGGTCATCTCGGAGCGGCCCCCGACATCCGCGACAGCGTACTAATGACCAATGACTAATGACCAATGACTAATGACCAATGACTAATGACCAATGGCTAATGACCAATGACTAATGACCAATGACTAAAGGGGAGAACCGGGCCAGTGGAACGACGGCCGACGGACGGTAACCGGGCCCTGGTGGTGCTGGCCGTCCTGGCCGTCATCGCGGCGTTGTCGCTGCTGAAGGCGATCCTGATCCCGGTCGCCGTGGCGCTGGTGCTGACCTGCATGCTCGCCCCGCTTGCGCGCCTGG
>JAKAUH010000186.1 GCA_021818605.1 Planctomycetota bacterium | reverse complement strand
CCGAGTGAAGGGTAGGACCGATGCACAATTCCACCGATCAACGGTCACTCATCGCCGCCGGAACGCTCCTCGGCATCGGCCTGGGCGGCTTCGTGGACGGGATCGTGTTCCACCAGTTGCTCCAGGCGCACAACATGCTCACCGCCCGCTATCCCGAGACCGGCGTGGAGGTCGCGACTCTGGCCGCGAACCTGGAGATCAACATGTTCTGGGGCGGCCTGTTCCACTCCTTCTGCTGGGCGACGACGGCGCTGGGGCTGGTCTGGCTCTGGCTCGCCATCCGACGGCCGGAGGTAAGTCTGTCGAATGAGATCTTCGTCGGCTCGCTGCTGTTCGGCGCAGGCCTGTTCAACCTGGTCGAGGGGTTGATTGACCATGAGATGCAGGGTATCCACCACGTCATCGAGGCGGGAAATCACCTGCTGTGGGACGTGGTGTTCCTCGGCTCGGGGGTCGCGCTCATGCTGGCCGGCTGGGCCGTGATCCGGGCCGGGAGGCATGACCTCGGCGCGGCTCGGGGCGTCGTCGGCGGCGGTGCGGGCGCGTGAGCCTCGCCGCGATCGCCCGACCCGATCCGGCGAGACGAATCACCACGCAGGATCCATGGAGGCCGAAGACGCATCGAACCGGTCCCTCGATCGGCGGGCGAGATCCGTCGGACGATGGGTCCAGGAACCTTCAAGACCAGCCCCTCGGTAATAGACCCTTTTATCCGACCAGGATGAGCCGAAGCAGGTATATCCCTGCGCCTCGGCCTTCATCCAGGCGACGAAGCGCCCGTCGAGGCGGCTGAAGACGAGGGTCCGATAGACGCCCGGAACCCTCGGGCGGATCGTCTGGGCATGAGGATCGGCGACGTCGAATTCATAGACCTGCGACGGCGGGCCGAGGCGAGCCTCGATCGCCGACTGGGTCCAGCCGATCATCCCGCCCGCGCGCTCCCAGAAGGGGAGGAAGAGACGCAGCCCCACCGCGACAAACACCACCAGCACGAGCAGGGCCTTCAGACCGATCCGGATGCGCATGGCCGAAACTCCAGGTAGGTTTCCTGGCCGTCCTTCGGCGTGCAGGGGCAATTATTATCACCACAGCGACATCAGCCGCACGGGAAGCCGCCGCCGGCGCAGCAACCGCGTCGAAGTGCCGAACCATCGTCGCCGGCTCATCACGAGGGGCTCGCCATCCGGCGAAGCTGTCTCAGCCATCGCATCGGTCTCCGGAGGATCCAGCCGAGAAGGATCAGGCTGCCCGCCACCGCCACGCCCGGCACCAGCACCAGCGCCCATTCCGAGCGGCCATAATGCCCCGGCGGCGGCATCGTGCGGATGTCGTACGCGATCCATACACAGGCAGCCGCGGCCGATGATACGAGCAAGAGCGCCGTTATCGCCAGCAGCCGCTTCCAACGCAGGCGGATGAGGCTCCAGGCCGTCGCGCCCGCGAACGCCAGCAGCGTGGCACCGGCCAGCGTCGCCACGATGTAGATGACTCCCGCCGCGAACATCGTCTTGCCGATCTGGGCGTCGATCAGCGGCGCGAAGAACGAGAGCGCGGACAGCGGCACCGCGGCGGCGATCGGAAGCGCCAGCAGCAATCGCGTCGTCCACGGCCGTCGCCGAGCCGCGAATTTCAGCAGCCCCAGCGGGATCGCCAGGTTCACCAGCGCCAGCACGATCATCGTGACGAAACCCCGCGGTCCGATGGTCTCGACGATCGGGATCGCCCACGGGAGCGGACGCTGCCAGCGGGGATCGGCGGCAGGCGGTCCCGGCGTGCGGCCCGCGGCGCCGGGGTCGCGTTCGGGCGTGTCGGGCATCATCCGGTAACAGACGGTTTCTCTCCCGTCGTCCACGATCCAGAACAGGGGTCGGCGCGGATCGTGGGATTCGAGGTACCTGACCTGCTTCCGGACATCGCCGGTCCCTCGCGGACCCAGCCCGAGTCGGCGGCCGTCGGGGCCGTTCCAAACCAGTCCATTGGACATGATGACCAGTCCCGGCCGGCCGGCGGCTGCCGGCATGGCCGTCGCAACGAGACCGCGATTGTCCGCCGGGCTGCCGAAGGACGCCGGGTGGGACCACAGAGGCTTCAGGTCGGGGCCGAAGACGCGCATGTCGATTCACGCGAAGACGAGCAGCTCGTCCAGGCCGTCGCCGGTCAGGTCCACGGAGGTGAGCTGGAAATCGTGCACGCCTGGAAGGGCACAGCGGGCGGCCTCTTGGCCCCGAGCGTCGAGCAGCAGGAGCGCCGAGGAGCCGGTCGACCTCCGCCCGACGACGACCGCCTTGCGGCCATCCTTCGCGATGGTGGCGAGCAACATCAGGTCCCCGGACGACCCCGACGACGGAATCAGGCTCCCCATCGGCGGCGGCGGTAGACCGGCCGGCAACGCCGGGGCAGCCGGCAAGGCCGGGCAGGCCGACGCGGCGGGCGGCAGTGCGCCGAGCGGCGGAGCCGGGCCGGCCGGCGGCAAGGGTGGTCCGCCGGCCGGGGAAGTCGGGCCGGCCGGCGCGGCAGCCGGCGGTTCCGGAGCACCGTCCGGCCACCTCCACCGAATGCTCCCATCGCGGCCGTCGAGCGCGGTGATCGTCGTGCTCGGTCCGGACGGCGGAACTCCGGGGCTCGCCAGCACCACCTCGGCGCGGCCGTCCTGATCGAGGTCGCCGGCCCGGACAGATGCCTGTGGCACGAATGATGGATCCAGGTCGAGCGGGTGCGTCCAGCCGAGCCGGCCGTCGCGACCCGAGCGGGCAACCGCCGTTTTTGATCCGAAGCCGCCGGAGTCGCGATCGCTCGCCACAACCCGCCAGGTCAGCGCATCGGCGAGGTCGTCGCCGTCGAGATCGGCAAGACTCGACTCGGCGATCTTGAAGTGCCACCCGCGGCGCGGGGCCGGCCGGATCCAGCGGGATGGGTCATGCTCCAGGTCGCGGGGGCCGATTCGCGAGAGGGCGTCCCAGACGACCTCGCCGATCCGACCGTCGCGCCGGATCAGGGTCTGTCCGTTGAACTCGATCAGATCCGACTTCCCCGGCGCCCGCTCGAGGGCCACCGTCGTGCTCGCGAAGGGCATCGGCCCCTCGTGCAACCATTCGGGACCCTGCTGTTGAAAAAACTCGCGATCCTGCCCCAGCAGCCGCCCCTCCTCAAGCGTGATCCGGTGCCTGATCGTCTCACCCCGGTTGACGGCCAAGCGATACGTCCGGCCCAGCCGGCCGTCGGCGTCGATGCGAAGGCGGTAATCGCCGTTCGGCAGGGCCAGGGTAACTTTCTTGAACACCTCAACCGGCCCAAGAATCGGCTCG
>JAKAUH010000041.1 GCA_021818605.1 Planctomycetota bacterium | reverse complement strand
TTCGTCACGGCCAACCCCGGCAACTTCGGGGTGCGCAGCAGCCTCGGCGGCTCGCTGCACAACCTGGCCATGTCCTACGAGCGGCTGGGCCGCACCGACGACGCCGAGCGCCTCTACCGCGAGGCCCTGGAGCACCAGCGCCGTGCCCTCAAGGCCCAACCGCAGCACATGACCAGTCGCGCCTTCCTGACCAACCACCTGTTGAATCTGGGCGACCTGCTCCGCCGCGCCGGCAAGCTCGACGAGGCCGCCAGGCTCGCCGACGAGGCCGCCGAGCTCTGGCCCCGGCATCCCCGCCGGCTCATCCGCCCCGCGCTGCTTTTGACCGCATGCGCAGGATCCTCCCCCGGCAGCTCGGCGGAGGCCACAGCCCGCCGCGATCGCCTCGGCCGGAGGGCAATCGAAATCCTCTCGCGGGCATTCGACGCCGGCCTGCGCGACCCGTCATTCTACCGCGAGGCCAGCGCGCTCGACCCGATCCGAGGCCGGGACGATTTCCGGGCACTCCTGCGCCGGCTGGATTCGCCCACAGGAGCCGCATCGAAGTGAGGGCGACGAGGCGCGACGCGACCGGGCACCTCCGACGATGCCGCGCGGGCCGGTTACGACCTGTTCCCCTGTCCGAGCTTCGCCTCCAGCTCGGCGACCCGGGCGCGCAGGCCCTCCAGCTCCTCACGCGTCGCCAGGTGCAGCCGGCTAACGACCGTCTGCACGGCCTCGTCCACCTTGCTCTGAAAGTCCTGCCGCGCCCGGTCAGACTGCTTCATCAGGCTGTCCACCAACTCCTTGCCCTCCTGCTCGGAGAGCTTCGCCTGCTGGGCGATGTCCTTGACCATCTCCTCGGCCTTCTCCTTGGTCAGCACCGCCAGGCCCAGGCCGGTGAAAAACGCCTTCTTGATCAGGTCGACCATGGCTGAATGTCTCCGCAGAAGACGAGGGTGTCGGGCCGAGAAAACCGCGGCCGATCGACCATGATACAACGAACCGCCCGCCCACGTGCACCCCGGCCAGACCGGATCGCGACCGGTCAGGGCCGCGGCGCCGACGGCTCGAGCGCCAGTCCCGCCAGGGCCACATGAAAGCCCTCGTTGCTCACGCGCAGGTCGCCCGAGAACGGGTAGGCGAACATAAGGATGAGGAATATATTCAGCGAGATCAGAACAGCGACCATCGCCGTCAGCGCGATCTGAATCCGCAGGTCATCGAGCACCAGAAAGTAGGTCAGGCCGACGGTGACAATCGCGCCCAGGATGACCGCAAACCACTCCAGCGGCGGGATACCGCGCTCGCAGGAGATGATGCGCATCCGGCGCGCGTTCCAGAAGTCAGAGGCCGCCTCGATCGCCTCGGCGTAGATCGCATTCTGGCTCCCGGTCGTCGGCTCCCAATCGCGAACGACCTGCATCAGCTCCAGGCAGGCCCGCCGCGCCTCCGGCAGGTGCCGTCCTTGCGCCAGCAGCGCCCATTCCCTGTTCACCACCAGGTCGACATATTCCGTCAGCCGGCGCCGGACTTCCCCCTTCTGCGGTTGGGGCATCCGTCCGGAGAGATAGACCAGCTCTGCCAGCGAGTTCGTCTCGTCGCCGACCAGCGTCGCCGCCGCCTGGAACCGTCCCATCGCTTCCACGACGATCAGGCCGATCAGTACCGCGTAAAGCGTGCCGACGATCGCCAGGTACGGGCCGCTGGCCTCGTGCGAGATGGTCAGACTAAGGAAGTACCCGAACCGACGGAGCAGGATCAGTCCGGCGATGGCCGCCAGGGTACTTGCGGCGACCAGCACCGCGCCGGCCGCGTAGCTGTCGATCGTCATGGACCCGCCGTCCCCACCTCAGAGTGGCCGCCCGGACCGCCGCATCACGTAACGAAGGAACGACAGCAGCCCCGCAAACCTGTACCCGTCATCAATGTAGTGCTCGACAACGTAGAATGCGAAGTAATAGGCCCGCGCGAATGCCCAGACCGCGACGGCCAGCAGGATGGCCACGCGGACACGGGGCGCCTCGAGCAGCAAAAGCACCGAGGCCAGCAGGCCCAGGCCCAGGAAGAGAACGCCCTTGATGTAGAGCCAGCACGGGCTCCGAATATCGGCCATGGCGCGGATCGACCTCACGGTCTCCAAACACAAGACGTCCATCGCGGTCAGCCCGGCGACGCGTCCACCCGTCGTGCGACCACCCGGAGCCGCCGGTAATCGGCGATCCACCCGCCGTCGCGATGGAGGCTCGCGCGAGCCGCATCCTCAACGCGACGCAAGAACGCCTCGCGACCGTCGGGCGGAATGCGCTCGACTAGATCGCGCGCGAAGATCGTCACCCAGCTCCTCAGGCCATCGTCGCCGTCGAGCGGGGTCGGTCGATCGAACAGTACCGCATGAGTCACCTCCAGGCCGTTGCTCTCCAGCAGCGCCGCGTATTCCCCGATGCTCGGAAAATACCAGGGAGGCTCCCAGGCCCCGATGCTGGTCTCGCCCGCAGCCGCCTCGAGGGCCGCCGCGATCACGGCGACATTCCCCCGGCCGCCGAGCTCGGCCACGAACCGGCCACCCGGCGCGAGCGACCGCTTGATGCACGCGACGGCCCGCTCCGGCGGCTTCACCCAGTGCAGCACCGCGTTGGAGAACACCGCGTCGAACGGCTCGCCCAGATCGAAGTCGCGCGCGTCGGCGACCTCGAAGCACAGGCCCGGGAACCCTCGGCGTGCCTCGGCGATCATCTCGGCCGAGGAATCGATGCCCACGACCTGGGCGCCCGCCTCGGCGATCCGGGCCGTCAGGTGGCCGGTGCCGCAGCCCAGGTCGAGAATCCGCTCGCCAGCCTGGGGCGCCAGCAGATCGACCAGAGTTGCGCCGTGCTTCCACACGAACGAATGCCGGTCGTCATACAGGCCGGCGTCCCAGGGAGCATTACGTGTCGAGGTCGTGTCCATGCCGATCAGTCTACCACAGCGGTTGCATCCGGGGGCAATCTCGGCGAAATTGGTGCTGGGCATCGGCCATCGCGCGACGGCCTCGGTCCGTCGGCCGGGCCGATGCCACCGGGACGAATTCCGCGTTCCGCCGACTGCTTCGTGTTATCGCGATGCGACGCGACGCGACGCGACGCGACGCAACGCAACGCAACTTGCGGGCGCCTGGCATCGCCGCGAGGCCCCGAGATGGTTGACCCGAGACGAGCATGCCCCGCCGCCCTTCATCCGCACGATCACGGCCTCGCACCAGGGGCCAGGACCATCCCACCCCAGCGACGCGTGACCGCGGCCGGCTGCGAAGGTGGTGGCTGGCCGGCCTGGTGATCGCCGCGCCG
>JAKAUH010000295.1 GCA_021818605.1 Planctomycetota bacterium | reverse complement strand
GGGATCCAGATGGTGCTCCGGGATAAGCGACCTGGGGGAGCCAATATCGGACCTGTCCCGCTTTCCCCGCTCCGGGATAAGCGACCTGGGGGAGCCAATATCGGACCTGTCCCGCTTTCCCCGCTGTCCCGCTTTCCCCGCTCTGTCCCGCTTTCCCCGCTTGTTCCGCTTTCCCCGCTGTCCCGCTTTCCCCGCGCTTTCCCCGCCTCCGAGTGAACGAACGAAGTGGGCGTAGGTCATCAGGAGCGGGGCTTGCGAGCGAACGAACAAGAGGGACGAAGGTCGAGGGTGGACTTTGTTCGTTCGCTCGCTTCACTCGCAGCCATCTCGGCTGACAACGAGTCGAGCTTTGTTCGTTCGCTCGCAGGGCCGATGGTGAGGGGAGGAGAAGCGTATCAGCGGAGTGGTGGTTTACGACTCTGTGATGAGCCACCCTCCTGCCTTTCCCGCCGGGAGCACCAGCGTCTTGGGCTTGGAGCAGAGAATGCGGACCACATCCGGATCATGAGGGTTGCTCAGCATTTCGATGCCGGTGATCTCCAGTTCCTCTCCCCAACCCGCACTGTGAAGCCGCACCCTTTTTCCGGTGGAGAGCGATCCCTGCTCGACACGAACGTCCAGGCCGATCTGTCCCTTGAGGACGGATGCCGGGAACAGTCCGCCGAGGTCGGTTACCTCGATGACTGTGGCAACCAGTTTGTCGGTGATGGTTCTTGTCATGACGTTGCCCTACTGCCCTGCGGCGAGCCTCTGCAACGCCGCCCTGATGTTCCGCAGGTTCTCGATGACCTGACGCACTTCATCGGCCGGGAGTTGCCAGGCGTGCCGATTTCGGATCAAGATCTCCGCCGCTTCCGCCTCGAACGGGAGCACTCCTCCACTGCCCGCTTCGATCGTCATCCCTTTGCGGAACTGCTCCGCATGAATCAATTCCTCGAACACGGCAGTCCTGGTCGGGTTGGCTGGCAGGAGGATCGTGTCCTGGTTGAGAGTCAGCCCACCTGCGCCCCTTGCCTGAAGATACCGCTGGGCATCCACGCTCTGACCCACTACGCCGCCAGCGGCCCGGAAGTCGGCCGTGATGGCATCAACCTCGGCCTGAGTCAGACCTGCTCCTCGATACCCACCTGACATCATGCCTCCGGTGTGGGGAGCTACAAGAAGCCCCGCAGCCGCTCGTCATCCCGGCCCGCCGCAACCTCAAGGCCATCTGCGATCTTACCCCCGCCGTCGCTCGAGGCAACCCCTCCCTTCCCATTCCTGGAGCCCGTCGCCGACTCGGGGCGTGGGTCGGCTCGCAGGGCCGAGGGCTGGTGGGCCTGACCCGCAAGACGGTGTACCGGGCGTTGAGGCGGGCCGGTACGGGGCCGTGAGGCCATCCCTCGGCGTCGTCATCGGCAGCAGGGCTTGCGAGCGAACGAACGAAGTGGGCCGAGGTCATCATCACAGGGGTAGCGAGCGAACGAACAATGGGGATGAAGGTCGTGACGGGGGCCTTGTTCGTTCGCTCGGATCGCTCGCAGGCCATGGGCCTGGGCGAAGAAGGGGCGACAAAGGGCGACAAAGGACACAAAGGGCGACAAAGGACAGGCAAAGGGCGACAAAGGACAGGCATATTACCGCTGCCGAAGACATCATGCAGCCTCGCAACCGCGGAAGCTGTAGCCCAACGGAAAAGTGCCTGCCCTTTCTGCCCCTTACAAACGAACAGTTAACTCCCATTATCACTGGACCAAGAAATGGGGAGCAGGCCACTGCTTTTTCTGCCTGCTCTCCTCTCCTTTCTGCCTGTCCTTTCTGCCTTGCCTGTCCTTTCTGCCTGTCCTTTCTGCCTGCTTCTTTCTGCCTGCTTTCTCCTTTCTACCTACTTTCTGCCTGTGTTGGCCGATCGGCCGATCGATCAGGGTCGTCGCGGGCTGGAGGACAACGCGGCCGGCGGCTCGCCCTCGCGGACGCGGTACAATCGGTCGGCCTCGAGCCGGCCGAGGCGCTGCTCTCGGCCCGAGGGCCATCGGATATCGACCTCGTCGGCCACGCTCGACGGCCCGAGGCCGAAATGGAGACGCGGGTCGCTCGCCGAGGCGAAGCTGCCGCCGCCGATCCGCCAGGCGGTCTGAACGCGGCCGCCGGCCGTGATCGTTACCCGCGCGCCGATGGCGTCGCGGTTCGACGCGGTCCCCTCGAGCTGGAGCGCCAGAGAATGACCCATTGGTTCGGTCTGGTTGTGGAAGTACGCCAGGGGCGAGTTCTGTGCGACGACCAGCAGGTCGAGCCGGCCGTCGTCGTCGAGATCGGCGACCGCCAGACCGCGGCCGACTCGGGGAATCGTCCAGGGAGGACCGGCCGCCGCGGTGGCGTCCGTGAGCCGGCCATCCGGGCCGCCGAGGAAGAGCTGCGCGGGCATCGGATACGGCTCGCTCGGCCGCAGGTCGTGGACGTGGCCGTTGGCCGTCGCCAGGTCGAGCCGGCCGTCGTTGTCGACGTCCAGGAACGCCGCGCCGAAGCCCAGCACGAACCGGCTCGGCGCCTTGAGCCCGGCGGCGACCGTGGCGTCGGCGAACGCCGCCTTGCCGAGGTTGCGGTAGAGCGTCGTCGACTCGCCGAAAAAATTGGTGACGGCCAGGTCGGGGCGGCCGTCGCCGTCCTGATCGCCGCAAGCAACGCCCATCCCGGCCTGGTAGCCGCCGTCGGCGCTGCACGCGACGCCCGACGCGTGGCCGATCTCCTCGAACCGCATCCCGCCCCGGTTGCGAAAGAACAGGTTGGCCGTCATATCGTTGGCCACGAACAGGTCGATCCGGCCGTCGCCGTCGAGATCCGATGCCGCGACGCCCAGTCCGCGGCCGTCGGGGTCGTCGATCCCCGCGGCGCGGGTAACATCGACGAACCGGCCGCTGTCGTTGCGGAACAGATGGTCGGGTCGTGCCCGGAAGTTCAACGGCAGGCACGAGACGCGACCGTCGGGTGCCCGTGGATCGCGGCAGACCGGCGGGTTTTGCGCGTCCCACGCGAGGTAATGGCAGACGTACAGATCGAGGTCGCCGTCACCGTCCAGGTCGGCGAAGGCCGACGATGTCGGCCAGTCGCGCGGGCCGCCGAGGCCGGTGCGCTCCGTGGCATCCTCGAATGTGCCATCACCGCGGTTGTGCAACAGCAGATACGAGCCGAACCGCGTGATGAAAACGTCCGGCCGGCCGTCGTTGTCATAATCGCCGACGCTCGCGCCGAAGCCATAGCCGCGCGGCAGGCGCGCGATCCCCGATGACTCCGAAACATCCTCGAACGTGCCGTCGCCCCAGATCGGAA
>JAKAUH010000995.1 GCA_021818605.1 Planctomycetota bacterium | reverse complement strand
TAGGTCAGGCTCTCAGCCTGACACCGATCCCCCCGATCCGCCCGCGTAGGTCAGGCTCTCAGCCTGACGCCGATCCGCCTGCTCCGCCCGGAGTATTACCCCCGTAGGGGTCAAAGGACACGTAGGGGTCAAAGGACAGGCACTTTCCCGTCGGGTATCCTGGCTACAGTTTCGATTGAATTCGGAGATTGGAGAACGGGGGCGGTGAGTTCCGTGGACGAGAGGATTCCTGACCTCGTACGGCGGAGGCGCTGAGATGGGAGACCTGGATTTGGTGAGACCGACGGGACTGGATGGCTTCGACGACCTTTTCCGCGACGCCGATGCGCGGAGGAAACCGATCGGCGTGGCGGCGGCCGGGGGTGATGATCCCACGGTGATCCAGGCGCTCCGGATCGCGGCCGACCGGGGCTGGGTGCGGCCGGTGCTGGTCGGGCCGGAGGCGCGGATTCGCGAGGTGGCGGAATCGCAGGGCCTCGCACTCGACGGATTCCGGATCGTCTCGGCCGAAGGCGATGCGGTGGCGCGGACGGCCGTCGACCTGGTGCGGGCGGGCGAGGTTAGCGCCTTGATGAAGGGGCAGATCGCCACGCCGGCCCTGATGGCGCCGGTGCTGGATCCGGCGGCCGGGCTCCGGACGGGGCGGACGATCTGCCAGGTCGTCCTGATGGAGATCCCCCGCGACGGGCGGCGGTTTTTGCTGGCGGATACCGGGATCACGGTCCGGCCGGACCTGCGGCGGCGGGTGGACATCCTGCGCCAGGCGGTCGAGGTGGCCCAGGCTCTTGGCTCGGAGCGGCCGAGGGTCGCGCTCATGGCGGCGACCGAGAGTGTAAAAACCGAGATGCCCGAGACGGTCGAGGCCGACGAGATCGCCCGGCGCAATCGTCAGGGGGAGTTCCCCGATTGCGTCATCGAGGGGCCGCTGTCGTTCGACCTGGCTTACGCGACCGACGCGGGGGCGAGAAAAGGGATCGGCGGGTCGGTCGTCGGCGCGGCGGATGTGATGGTCTTCCCCAACTTGCTCGCGGCGAATCTCACCGTGAAGGCGATCATGTACACGGCCGACTGCCGGTTCGGCGGGGTCCTGCGCGGGACCTCGGCGCCCGTCGTTTTCATGTCCCGGGCCGACTCGGTCGAGACCCGGCTGCATTCGCTGGCACTGGCGCTTCGAATTATTGACGCGGAGCCAGCGACCCCGTAGCCTGTCGGCAACCGTCAGGAACTGCGGCGTCATTCCGGCGGGTCCGAGCAACAACCTTGGGACGCCGGGAGGCAGGATGATGCCGGTGCGTTCGATCGGATGGTTCGTGGTGATCGGGTCGGTTCTGGCGGCGACCCTGACTTCCCAATCGGCCGCGGACGATGGGACGGTCCGAGCGGCCGAGTTGCGGGTGCTGGACCCGGCCGGCACCGTCGAGTATCCCGCGCCCCGATCGATGCTGAACGCCTACCTGATGGCCAGGGCCCGCGAGCAATTCGACGCCCGGCGCAAGGTCGTCGCGACGATCAAGACGCCCGAGGATGTCGCCGCCCGGCAGCGGTCGATGCGGAAGTTCTTCCTCGATGCGCTCGGCGACCAGCCCGAGCGAACGCCGCTCAACCCGCAGGTCGTCGGCACAATTCGGCGCGACGGCTACCGGGTCGAGAAGGTCATCTTCGAGAGCCGGCCCCGGCATCATGTCACGGCGAGCTTCTACCTTCCCGATGGCAAGCCGTCATTCCCGGGCGTGCTCTTACCTTGCGGGCACTCCGACGATGGCAAGGCGTACGAGAGCTACCAGCGCGCGGCGATCCTGCTGGCGCGGAACGGCATCGCCGTGCTCAGCTACGACCCGATCGGTCAGGGCGAGCGGATGCAGCGCCTGGACGAGAAGGGCCAGCCGGTCGTTCGCGGCACGACCGAGCACACCATGGCCGGCATCGGCGCGATGCTGGTCGGACGCGAGGAGGCGAGCTACCGCATCTGGGATGGAATCCGGGCGCTCGACTACCTGGCGAGCCGGCCGGAGGTCGACCCGCGACGGCTGGGCTGCACGGGGAACTCGGGCGGCGGCACAATGACGGCCTATCTGATGGCGCTGGACGACCGGATCGCCGTGGCGGCGCCGTCTTGCTACATCACGACGCTCGAGCGGCTGTTCGCGACGATCGGGCCGCAGGACGGCGAGCAGAACCTCACCGGCCAGGTCGCCGCCGGGATGGAGCACGCCGATTTCGTGACGATGCGCGCCCCGAAGCCGACGTTGCTGGTCGTCGGCACCCGTGACTTCTTCGACATCCAGGGGAGCTGGGACACGTTCCGCGAGGTGAAGCTGATCTACGGCCGGCTGGGGTTTGGCGAGCGGGTCGACCTGTTCGAGTCAGACGAGCCGCACGGGTTCACCCGGCCGCGTCGGATCGCCGCGACGCGCTGGATGTCGCGCTGGCTGCTGAGGAAGGACGAGCCAATCGACGAGCCCGAGGCCTCGATCGCCTTGGTTGTCGACCTGCGCTGCACCCGGAGCGGCCAGGTGCTGCGCGAGTTCTCGGACCGCTCGGTCTTCGACCTGAACGCCGAGCGTGCCCGCGAGCTGCGCACGGCCCGCGAGGCACCTGGCGCCAGGAAGAACGACGACGAGCTGCGGGCTGAGGTTCGCCGGTTACTCGGTCTGGGCAAAAGGCCGATCGCGCCGTCGCTGCCGAGGGAGGTCGGGACGATCAACGTCCGGGGCCGGCAGATCCGCAAGCTGATCTTCCACGTCGAGCCGGGGATCGTGATTCCCGCGCTCGACATCACGGCCCGCGACGAGGACAGGCCGTCGCGGGTGGTGGTGAAGGTCGGTGTCAACTGGGCCAGGGACGGAGCGATCGACGACCTGTTGAAGAGGCCCGGCCGGGTCATCGTGGTCAACCCGCGCGGGCTGGGCGAGACCGATCCTGGCACGGCCAATCGCCGCGACTGGCCGTTCGGCAGCGACTGGAAAGAGGCGTTCCTGGCCTTCCACCTGAACCGGCCGCTGCTGGGAATGCGGGTGGTCGACCTGCTGGCGGTCATCGACGGCCTGCACGCCGAGCAGGAGGAACCGGCGGGTTATCACGTTGTGGGCATTGGCGTGGCCGGGCCGATCGTGCTGCACGCCGGGTTCCTGGATGAGAAGAACCTGATCCGCGAGGTGACGCTCGAGCGGTCCATCCGGTCGTGGGAGGACGTGGTCGTCCAGGGCCTCAGCCGCGGCCAGCTTGCGAACGTGGTGCCCGGCGTGCTGGCGGTGTATGACCTGCCGGATCTCGCGGCGCGGCTCGACCCGCAGACGGTGAAGATCGT
>JAKAUH010000062.1 GCA_021818605.1 Planctomycetota bacterium | reverse complement strand
GCATGGATTGTCTGTGAGGAACGCATCGGCGAGATTGAATTTCAAGTCGGTCGTGCACTCTTGCCCGACGCGCTGGCCCCTTCGGGCTGGAGGGCCCGACTTGCTCTCACTCCGGCGTGATCGTTAAGGTCCCATTCGCGTCATTCGTGTCATTTGTGGTGGAGTATTCCGACGGGCTGATTCAACCAGGAATGAAGGCGAACTGCGCCGGGCTCGCCTGGTGGTCGGGTGTCTCCTGCGGTTCATGGAAGGAAGTTCTGTGTTCGGCGGCCGCGACGTTTGGCGACGGCTCACAGGTAGCCCAGATCCTCGAGCCGGCGCTGGATCTCGGCGTCCTCCTCGGCGGTGTAGACCGGCTCGGCGGCCGCTCCGTTGCTGCCCGCGTGCGGGGTCGTCGCGGCGGTCGCGGCCGGGGCTAGCGCCGAGGCGTGCACGGGGACGTCGATCGGCGTGGCCGACGGGTCGAGGAGCTCGGTCAACACGCGGCCGTCCATGTTGTCGGGGACCGGGATGCCCAGCAAGTGGAGCACCGTCGGCGCGATGTCCAGCAACTCGGCGTCGCGGGGACTCGCCCCGGTGCGGAACGCCGGGCCCGAGGCAATGAGGATGCCGTCCATCCGGTGGTCGCCCGTCGGCCCGAACGCCGGCGAGATCACCCGGTGCGTCGTGAAGTCGTGCAGCCCGATCGTGCGATACCGCCAGTCGGTCAGGACGACGGTCAGGTCGGGTCCCATGTGCGCGTGCGGCCCGTGGTAGAGCTCGTCGCGCTCATACACGTTCTCGACCAGCGGCTCGCCGGTCTCGGGGTGCGGGATCGCCCGCAGGCCGGCCTTGAGGTCGTCGAGCAGCGGCCGAACGTCCTCGGGCGCAACGCATCCCCGGGGTTGGCGTCCCTTGACATTCAGGAAGATCTGGCCGAAATTTCCCTGCGCGTAGGCGCGCGTCCGCGACCAGTCGATGTGCCGCCGCGACAGGAACAGCGACTCGCCCGCCCGGTCCAGCAGGCTCGCCTGCTTGCCGCGGAACCGGCTCACCCGGTGTCCGCCCAGCCCCAACCGGCTCATCACGTTGTAGATCCATTCGGGCGTTACCCCGCGCCTGTAGCACCAGTGCTTCTGCCGGACGTAGAACGAATCCTCGAGCGCGATGAAACCTTGCTCGAGCAGCCACACGTTGAAGTTCACATAGTGCTCGATTGGCCCGAAGCCGTGGTCGCTCATGACCAGGAGCGCCGCGTCCGAGGGCAGCTCGGCCTCGATCGCGCCGACGCCCCGGTCGACCGATTGCCAGAACTCGATCAGTCGAGGCCGAAGGGCGGCCAGCTCCTTCTCGCGGCCGCGCGCGACGCGATGGGTCAGGTCCCAGACGTGCCACAGCTCGTGCTGGATCCGGTCCGTCGCCATCACGTCGAACAGGAACAGGTCCCATTCGCAGCGGTTCATCAGAAACGAGATCGTACGTAGGTGCTGGTCGAGGAAGTCCTGGAGGTCGTCGAGAACCGCGGCCTCGTGGCCGCCGTCGTGGATCACGGTGGCCCAGGGGCGATAGGTGCCGACCTCGCGCTCCAGCTCGGCGAAGAGCGCCGGGTCGCTGCTGAAGTCGGGCGCCCCGGCCGGGCTGAGGAAATCCCCCAGGAAGAACCCCGGGAATCCTTTCGTCGGCCGCGCCGGGTAGCTCATCGGTATCCCACCGACCACCGCCTTCTTCCCATGCTGTGCGGCGATCTCCCAGACCAGCTTTGACTGGATCGACCGGGACGAATTCACCCGCCCGCCCAGCGGGTCGTGGTCGTGCTCGACGAACTCGAAGACCCCGTGCCTTCCCGAGTTCTTACCGGTCATCACCCCTGTCCACGCCACGGGGCTCAGCGGCGGGAACACCGAGCTCATCCGGCCCCACGAACCTTGCCCGCGCAACCGCGCGAGGTTCGGCAGCAGCCCATCCTGAATCAGCGGCTCCAGAACATCCCAGGTCGCTCCGTCCAGACCCAGCACCATCACCTTCATCGTCGCATGTTCCTTTCTGGAGCCCATCCCTGCGACTCAGTACCATCAGCGCGGTTCAGCCACATCTGATCGCCGCGTCCCACCTGCTTCTCCGATGCACCTCATAACCCACACTTCGCGCGCCAATCCCCGAGGACCAGACCTATTCATCGTGAACAGGCTACCCAACTATACCATTTTCCTCAGAGCGACCAAATCCACCGCGGATGACGCCATCCGGTAGCCCAGTCGACGACCGAGAGCCCACGCGGCGAGACGAATGCATCCCGTGGAGAGTGATGGCGGGTCCGTGGCGCGGTGAGGAGGATTGTAGTGGTAAGGCTGAATTTGTGCAGCGCGAGGTTGCGGCCCGGTCACAGTCCCGCGTCCCCGACTTTGTCCTGAGGTTTATCGCCAGACGGCTCGCCGGCGAACTGAGAGCCTGTGCGAGGAAGGCGCTCTCAATGAACGGAGAGAAGAGAGCAAAACGGTGCAAGTAATGGATCGAAAAGGCTTGTGACGTTTGGCTCTCGGCTTCCCGCTCTTTTCCTACGATTCTTTCACATCCCTTGAGCCGAAGAACTCGACCTGGCCGAGGTCCTGCTTCGGCTAGAACCTCCAGATTCTCAGCAGTGAGCCTGAAAAACCGACAGGACTGCCCAGGTGACAGGCTGGCAGACGAGCTGCTCTCCGATCTGAGCCGGGGCTGGACAAATCTTTGAATGGCCTAAGCTGTTTTTCGGTATGCGTTTACGGGTGATCTTGCGGACCGCCTGGGCCGCATTCTTGAGTTGGCGCGCCGATTGCTTCTTCTTCCTTGTGTCTCGACTCAAGGCCCGATCAAAAGCTTTGGTTGCCCGGAATTGGGGCGTTGCCGCGCCGCGTTTCATCGAAATGGCTGTGTCTTCTTCGGGAGAGTTGATCGAATACCCAGCGAATCACGAGCAAGCGTCGTTCTCCCTGGCTGTGCCCGGCCCCCTCGTTGGGGGCCGGGCTTTTTTTGCGCGCGGCGGGACCGTCGAGGGACCATGGGCGACCATCGGCCTGCACCCATAAGCCGGGTCGGGTGGCCCTTGCCAGCTTCGTCGCGGTTCATGCCGGGCGCCACCGCCTCGGCTACATTCCCGCGTCGTGCTCGCTTCACCGGACCGGAGAGCCACGATCTCGTTCGTCTTTCCGGCTCCTGGTGCCCTGGATCACCGGCACCATCCTGCGGTCGCATCCGCCAGATCCCGCCCAAGGGGTGCTACCCCATTGCCCGGCAAACGCGGTGGTATTATCTTTCGAAGGATCGTAATACTACCGGGGCCTGCCTCTTGTAGATCGG
>JAKAUH010000640.1 GCA_021818605.1 Planctomycetota bacterium | reverse complement strand
TGGTACGTGGTGTCTTTGCTTGCGAGCCACCCGGCGAGGTTCCGCGCCCGCGTGTCGGGATCAAGCTCGGGGGCGACCAGATTCGCCGGCATGCCCGCCGAGTGCGCCAGTTCGGTATAGTAGTGATACCCCAGCACCTCGTCGAGGTGCCGGGCCGCCGGGCGGTGCGGGTCGATGTGCGAATGCGGGTCGTAGATCGGCCAGCGCGCCATCTCCGCGAAGAGCTCACCCTCGATGGTCATCAGTCGATTGTCCTTGTTCATCCGAGATCTCATGAGAACCGGCGAGACGACTCCCCAGACCGCGCCCGGCCTCCCGATCCGGCCAGGGCTCCCGAGACCACTCTAGAAACTCCACGCCCGGCCCACAACGGACAACGGACTACGGACTACGGACCAACTCATGAAGGTGGTAGTAACCGGCGGCGGGACGATCGCGCCGGTGGATGACGTGCGGTTCTTGACGAATGTCTCCTCGGGCCGGCTGGCGGCGGCGATCGCCGAGTCGTTCCTCGACCGGGGGCATTCGGTATGGCACGTCCACGCGCCGTCGGCGCAGGTGCCAATCCATCGCCTGGCGCGGTTCGACCTGGATGCCCACGATCCATCGGCCGAGCTGAACCGGTTGACGCGGCTGCGCGACCGTTGGCTTGGCATGCGCGATCGCCTGCACCTGGTGCCGCTGGCGAAGGGGACGGTCGCTGACTACGCCGAGACCCTGCGCGCGACGCTCGCCGATCGGCCGATCGACGTCGCCGTGTTGACGATGGCCGTCTCCGACTTCGAGCCCGACCCGGTCGCCGGCAAGATCGGCTCGGACAGCGAGTCGCTGGTCATTCGTTGCCGGCCGGCCTCCAAGGTGATTCGCTCGGTGCGCGACTGGTCGCCGTCGGCCTACCTCGTCGGCTTCAAGCTGCTCTCGGGTGCGGGCGAGGCCGAGCTGATCCGCCGCGCCGAGGACGCCAACCGGACCAATCGCTCCGACCTGACGGTGGCCAACGACCTTCAGACCCTGCGCCGAGGCGAGCACACGCTCCACCTGGTCCGCCCCGGTGAAAGGCCCGAGACCCTCGCGCCCGGCGACGACCTGGCCGACCGGTTGGTCGCGCGCATCATCGCCTGCGCTGAGGCCGCCCGCCGAGACCGGCCGGGCGCGGAATCTCCACCACGATCCTGACCGGACGAGTCGCCATGCCCCACGACGAGCCCGAAAGTGAGACCTCGACCACGGCGACAAAGCCGGTCGCCGCGACGGCTGACGTGACGCCGTCCGCCACGCCATCACACGAAGAGTCCGGCGAACGGATCTACTTCCCCGAGCTCGACGGCCTGCGGTTCTTCGCCTTCCTGATGGTCTTCCTGTTCCACGGCGGGTTCCCCGAGAGCATGGTGCGAACGGTCCTCGGCCGCACGGCGGCGAGGGCACTCCGCGAGAACGGCGGGTACGGCGTCCAGCTTTTTTTCATCCTCAGCGGCTACCTGATCACTACGCTGCTGCTCCGCGAGGAAACACGCTACGGCCGCGTGGCGCTGCGGGCGTTCTGGGTGCGGCGAATCCTCCGCATCTGGCCGCTGTATTACCTGATCGTGTTCATCGGCTTCTTCGTCCTGCCGGGACTCGACGGCCAGCTCGGCAGTTCATTTCACCACCAACTCCTGCGCATCCATCTGCTGCCGTTCCTCGCGTTCGGCGGCAACTGGTCGATGGCGATGATCCAGCCGGCACCCGACTGGCTGAGCATCCTCTGGAGTGTCTGCGTCGAGGAGCAGTTCTACCTGGTCGTGCCGCTATTCGTCGCGATGGTGTCGCGTCGGTTCCGCGTCCCGATCGTGCTGACCCTGATGGCCGGCTCGATCGCCGCGCGGGCCTGGTGCGCCCACCACTACTCAACCCAGCTCATGATCGTGTTCAACACGTTCGCGCAGTTCGACACGCTGCTCTCGGGCGTCTTGCTGGCAATGGTGCTGGGTTGGGATCGCGACCGCCCGCGCCTGACTCTCGTTTTGCGCATTCTTCAGTGGCCGCTCTACCTGACCGCCGGCTGGCTCATGACCTGGCCGCATCTCGGGCATGGCTCGATCTTGCACCAGACCTGGGATTTCGTCTGGGTCTGGCTCTGCGGGGTGGGGATCGTGATGGTCGCGGTCTGGGGCAGGGGGTGGCTGCGGTCGGCGCTGGCGTACTCGCGGTTCGTCTGGCTGGGGAAGATCAGCTACGGGCTCTACATGTACCACGAGATCGCGCTCTGGGCCCGCGACCGCCTGATGACCCGGCTCCCGTGGTTCCCCAACAAGACCGAGCTCCTGTCGATCGGCGCCCTGGCGCTGACGATCGCCCTGGCGGCGGGCTCGTACTACGGATACGAGCGCCGGTTCCTGCAATGGAAGCGGGCGTGGACCCGCGTGCCCTCGCGGCCGGTGTGATTCAACCGGGCGGCGTTGGCGGGCCCGATCCAGCGTCGTGCTACGGACGTGGTGTCGGCCCGGCCCGCCGCTCGAGCCATTTCTTCAAGGAGGACTGCGCCTCACTGGAGCGTCGCCCTTCGAGCAATCCCTCCACGCTGATGTCCTCATCGAGATCGGGCCAGTGAATCCCCCGGCCATCGCCGATCAGCCGCCAGCGGCCTCGCTCATCGGGCGTCCCATGCCAGAGCCGGGGATACCAGGTCAATGGAACGGACAGCGTCCGGCCGTCGTCCAGGAACACGGTCAACGCATCGTCGGTGATCACAACGTCCCGAGCCGCGGGAGTACGGATCTCAGTTGCCATTCATCCGCCCACCAGCGGCGTCAGCTTGACGAAGCTCACGTGCGTCCCGCGGCCGATGACGAATTCCTCGTCCAGGCCCTCGACCTGCCGGTCGTCGACCAGGATGAAGAACCCATTTTGGTCGAAAGCCGCGAGGGCCTTCTCGAACTGCGGCTTCCAGTCGACCTGGCGATTCTCGCGCAGGCGGTACTCCGTCGGCTTGCCGTTGAGGACCCGCTCGGCGCCGCTGGGCTGGACCAGCCCGCGGAAGACGCGATCGCCCGTCCCGAGGTTGTAATCCTGCACCTCCTGATACACCCGCTCGCGGATCAGGTCGCGGACCGTGATCCGCTCTGTGGGAAACTCGAGCGGACGCTCGCCGTAGACGTCGCCCGCGGTGGTCTCATCGCGAATCGTCAGGGTCACGGACATCGATCGCCTCCGAGTTCGTGGGTCAGGCTCTCGGCCTGACGGATGGCTCCGGAGTCAGGCTGAGAGCCTGACCTACGGGACGGCCTCACGACCGCTGGATTTGCCGCGTGATCGACGGATCCTTGATCTTATCGTCG
>JAKAUH010000270.1 GCA_021818605.1 Planctomycetota bacterium | reverse complement strand
CGTGGTGGCAGAATTCCTCGCCGGAGCCGATCATTCCCGGTGAGAGCACGAACTTCATCGTGGCGGGGATGCTGGCCGACACGACCTACCAGATGCGGTACGTCCTGGACAACGGAACCGCCTCGGCCCCGCTGACCTTCACCACCGGCAGCCTGCCGAAGGACATCGTCTTCCCCAGCTTCACCGTGGTGCAGCCGCCGGGACCCGGCTTCGACCCAAGCCAGAACATGATCTTCCACATGGGGATCCAGGACTACACGATCGCGACCAACCTGAACGGTCAGATCCTGTGGTATTATGATTACAAGGCCAACGACTTCCCCAGCTATGCCACGAACCTCGAGCCGGGCGGCACGGTGATGCTGCTGGGCGGCACGCGCACGGGAGTGCCCGGCGGCTATGACACGCTGCGGCAGATCGACCTGGCCGGCGACCCCCTGCGCCAGACGAATATCCGGGCCGTCAACGCCGAGCTGGCCGCGATGCACAAGCCGCGGATCATCGACTTCGACCACGAGGCCAAGCTCCTGCCCAACGGCGACACGGTCGTCCTCGCCGCCACGCGCAAGACCGTGAATTACCACGGGCATCCCACGCGGTTCATCGGCGCCGAGGTCCTCGTCCTGAATCAGGACTTCCAGGTCTCCTGGGTCTGGAACTCCTTCCACTGGCTGAATACCAACCGGATCGGCACGGACCACTCGAAACCCAACGACTGGCTGCACGCCAACGCCGTGAGCTTCTCGCCCGGGGACAACAACCTGATCGTCTCCCTCCGCAGCCAGGACTGGATCATCAAGATCGACTATGCGAATGGGGCCGGCAACGGCCACATCATCTGGAAGCTGGGCAAGGGCGGCAACTTCAAGGCCATCGCCGGCAACACCTACTGGCCCTGGTTCAGCCACCAGCATGACGCGCGCATGATCGGCCCCAACACCCTGCTGGTCTTCGACGACGGCAACACCCGCCAGTTGCACGACCCGACGGCCCACAGCCGCGGGCAGGAGTGGATCCTCAACCCGCAGAACATGACGGCGACGCTGGCGGTGAATGCGGACCTCGGCAACTACTCGTTCTTCCTCGGCAGCTCGGAGCTGCTCCCCAACGGCAACCTGGCCTTCACCTCAGGCGGCCTCGGGAGCGGAAACAACACCGCCGGTCAATCGATCGAGGTGCTCCCGAACGGCAGCATCGTGTACGTGCAGCAGATGAGCGAATACGAGTATCGCTCGTTCTTCGAAAACTCTCTTTACAATGTCGGCTTCCTCAACGAGGATTCGTGATGTGATGTAGGGGACAGCCGGGCGAGGAATCGCCCCGTGCCGACGAGGAATCCGGTCCGCCGCCACGGATCGGTCCGTTCCAGGAGCCGGCTCCGTCCGGCGCCCGGGCGGGCTGGATCGGACCTGCGGACGAAACGACGGCGATCTCATCCCATGGTCCTGGACCACTCAGATGGCCGGGATCCCAGGATGATCCTCGACCCAAAGGATGTTGGCGCCGAGCGGGCCGTCCTTGAGCGCGTTGTAAAGCTTTTCATCGGCCGTCACCAGCCGGCAATCGAGCTGCAAGGCGAGGGCCACGTACTGGCTATCGTAAACCGTCCGGCCCGTGCGAATGGCGATCTCGATCGCCGCCTCGAACAACGGCGCCGAGGGATGGACAGTCAGCGGCGCCGTGGCCACCAGTCGAGCGATCCGACGCGCCTCTTCCGCAGTCAGGTCACCGCGACGGACCTTCTTCCAGAGGATATTGCCAACCTCCGGAAAGACGAGGTCGGGCACATGGAGCTCGGGTGCATCATCCCGGAGCAGCCGCAGCGCTGCATCGGTATGCACTTCGGCCACATGCCACTTGATCACGACATTGGCGTCGACGACCAGCCATTCCGACCGGATCCCCGGCGATCCTCCAGCAGCGCTCACCGCGCCCGGTCCTCGGCCAGGAGCGTGGCGCTGTCGGTCTGGGGACGATCCCCCAGAGTGGCACGGACCCGGTCCGCCAGGACGCGGTATTCCGCACGCGATGGCCGCGACGGCTGTATCGCGGCCGCTTGCTCCAGGATCAGCTTCAACTCCGCCTGCAAGGACCGGCCGTTGCCGCGGGCGCGATCCTTGAGCTGCTCGACAACAGCCTCGTCAAGATTGCGGACCAGAACCTCAGGCATACCAACCTCCTGCACCTGGCCTTCCCGGTGCTAGCATTATACTATCAACCCAAGGGAACATGTCCAGACCCCGCGATCAAGAATCGGTGAGGCCGGACACATGGACGGGAGGCCGAATACGTGGACACAGCCAGTCTTCACAAGCGAGATCATTCGGCCTCGTAACAGGAGGAACCGAATTCCGGGATGAGGCGGTTTCGGGCCGGCCCGACCAGACACCTCTCACCTTCGCAGTTCAAACCGGACTGTCACCGTCCCGCGGGGCGTCAGGGTGACCCGCTTCTCGAGCCTCGGCTGGCCGTAGCCGGCGGACTCGGGGACATACGCCACGAAGAAGACCCATTTCCCCGGCTCGACGATGGCGCGGAGGCGGCCGTCGGCGTCCGACCGCGGATTATCGATGTAGCCCGGCCGGTTTTGCATCGGCATTCGAGTGCCGACCTGTCCCTCACGCTGGAGCTCGCCGTCGAACTGCACGCCGCGAATCCCCTTGCCGGTCTTCGCGTCGACGACCTCGAGGATCACGACGCTCGCGGGCTTCACGCGAACCTCGAACGGCTGCTCCGCGGGCCGGTCGGCCACGTGCAACGTCGAAACCGAGCGGAGGCATGCGGCTCCGCCGCTCGTCGGATCGGACCAGACCTGGTAATCACCGGGCGGCAGCCGGAGCTGGAGCCGGCCGTCGGCGTCCGAGACGCCATGGCCCGATGATCCGTTCGACGAGGCGATCCCGCCGTAAACCTGGACCTTCGCCGCGGGCTGCCCGGTGTCGTCGAAGACCGTCCGGACGGCGATCCGGCGCGTCGCGCGGAGGGTGACGTTGATTTCACCAGTCGCAACCGAAGGCCGAGCACCGCCGGCGATCGATTGGCGAGGGTAATCGAAGGCGGTCGTCGGGCGTTCGGTGGTCGCGGCGTAGAGACTCATCCAGGCATAATCCGAATGCTCGACGAAGAGCCGGAATCCCGCCTCCTTCGGCAGGCCGTCCAGCCGAAAGCGCCCGTCGGCATCGGACGTCGTTTTCGTGGCCAGTCCGGGTGCATACTGGATCGCCCAGAACTCCCGGAAATTGGGGTGCGACTTGCTCTGTAGAAAACCGCCCTCGGATTCGGCCTGGTTGATCGATCGGGCCCTGCAAACCCCGCAAAACAAGGGG
>JAKAUH010000589.1 GCA_021818605.1 Planctomycetota bacterium | reverse complement strand
CCGATTCGGCCGTATGGGCCTCGATTCCGGCCTCGGTGGATACGCCGGAATGATGGACGCGCCGGGCCCTGCCAGTCGAAAGCGGGGCCGTTGCCAGTCGATCTCGACTGTTCTGGCCGTAACCGGTCGTCGGGTGGGCGACCCCATGAATTCGAGTTGAACAACGGACTCGACGAGGCGTTTCGATCGATCCTCGTAGGGAACGTGAACTTCCGACGGGAAAAGTGGGCGCCGGACTTAGCGAGAACGCCCAGAATGTGAGGGTTGATACGAGGGGATAAGTCACGGCCAGATTTCGGTGGCGCGATATCTTGTACTGCCGTTCGAGCGCTTCATAGAAAGCAGCCTCCGCGATTGCGGCGAGTGGATCCTCGGTGCAGTACACCGTCGGCTGGGAGGGGCCATTGTAACGCCCACCTCGCGTGTAGAAGGCGCCGAGGGCGCGCACTGGGTTCGGCCAGCCCACGCCCGGCGAGGTGACTCGATAGAGTGGAGCCCCCACCGCCAGACGATAGTACATCCCTGCCTCCCTGAGACCCTGACCTAGCTGACGCTCGCCGCCGGCCGGCGTTCGAGGAGCCACCCTCCGTTCTCGGCGAGCACACGATATCCGCCGAGACCGGCCAACTCCAGGTCGTTTAGGCCAGTCAGCGACCGTGCGACCTCATCCAGGACCGTGCCGCTTGCCTCTCTCCTGCCGGTCCCGCCTGATCTCGGCAATGGAACCTCGCCGCAGAGCAGGGCGTTGGAGAAGTGTCGCATCACCCGCCGCTGGCTCCACGGTTCCATCCGGAAGATCGGACCCTGTCTCGTGGAATGCGCCCGGATGATCAGCGGCGCCATCGGCCCGCGCTCTTCCTCGTCGATCCTGAATTCATGCACCGTGAACGACGGATCCCGGAGCCGATTCCCCAGGATTCGGGCGAACCGTTCGGCCTCCTCCCGGCGCCGCCAGACGTAGAGCCAGCGATTGTCCGTACCTTCCTCGTGAACCCGAGGGGCGGACGAGAGGTCGACGCCGATCTCCTCCAGTAGATCCAGGTAAGCCTGATACTCGGCGTCGGTGTCGAATGGCATCTTACGGAAAGTGCACACCTGTATAGTAAGTCTCCTGGCGGTCCGATGCGGAGATCCGCCGGAAGTCATTCTACCAGCGGATACGTCGGAGGCCACGGAAGTTGGTCTGTCATCGCAGGCCGCCGTTCAGCCTGCGTCAGGTCGGCGTCCGCCACCATGACCGGCGCCGGTCCACCGCAGGGCGCGATCGGGATTCCGTCGATCCTGCCCGTGGGCGGACACAGCCGGTTGTGCCATCAGGGTCGCGGCTATAGCCTGGGTCGAACCGCGACGGTCGATTCGGGGTTGTCCTCGAGCACCCGGCGCGGCGATGGATCACCGGGAGAACCGCCTCATGATCGCCCTCCTGATCGCGGCCTGGTCGCTAATGGGGCACTCGCTCGGAACGGCCGAAAGCCTGGATGCGAAGGTCGGCCAGCCGGCCGACGTCGCATCGAGTGCCTACCTCTACCGCGCCGACCGAGGCATCGAGCAGAACCCGCCCGAGGGCTGGATTCTGCTCATGCAGCACCTGAACCTCCCGTACCACCAGCCCATCGGACCAGCCACGGCCGGGGTCGAGAAGGTGCTCTGCGGGCTGCTCTGGGAGGAGGTGAGACCGATACGCCGAGTCGAGCTGACGTGGCCGGCCGGCGCTGCGAACCGTCCCCGTGCCGATGAGCTCGCGCTGACCTATTTCGACGCCACGGATAACACCGCCCACACGTGGTGGAACCCGCGGACGGTGAAGTTCGCAGGTCCACCCGAGGTCTCGCCCGATGGGCTCACATATCGGTACACGATCCCCGTGGACACGTGGGGCGTCGTCGCGTCGATCCGAGGCGCGGGTCGTGCGTCGGCGTTCGCCGTGCCCGAGGTCTGCGCCTTCGGCTCTGATGTGTGGAAGTCGGCCGAGGTCGAGGTCGAATGGGGCTTTGACGAGGCGATGACGGCACTGGCCTTCGACGGCCGCGTCGAGGCGTACGACGGTCGGATTTCCGACCTCCGGCCGCTGGAGGGCGACAACGGAACCGCAGTCACCGGCCCGGCCTCCTGGGTTTCGGCGCGCAACAGCACTGGCCGACGCGGCGTCCGGTTCCGGCTGCTTTACATCGGCACGTCGCGCTGGCGTAAGGTCTGGCCGGACCATGCGCGGGCGGAGGACGTGCCGCGCACGATCCTGACGCTCTGGACCCGGGCCGGCGACACCTCGATCCTCGCCTCCGACCTCGAGCAAGGACCGGTACTGGCGCCGGAATTCGGCTTCTTCGCGCGGGCCGTCTCGCTCTCTGCCGCGAAGCCGTCGCGTTTGCCCATGCCACCCCCTGCTCCGCCGGCCCAGCCGCTCGACGACGCATTCGATCGGCTCCCCGGCGTGCCGGGCGTTCGCGGCCTGAGCATCGGCGGGATGCCCTGGTTCGGCGTTCACGACGGCGAACGGCCGGCCCGGGAAGGCGGCTTGACCATCCCGGCGCGCTCGGCCGCGATGCATCCCTCGCCCGACCGCGACGTCGCCGCCGGCTGGTCCAGCCCGATCCGCGGGCACGTGCGCGTTCAGGGCAAGGTTGCGATGGCCGACGCCTCGGGCAACGGAACCAACTGGTCGGTCGTCCTGCGCAGCGGGGGTGGTCAGACAACGCTCGCCCGGGGCGTCGTGGACGCGCATGGGTCGCAGACTCTGCCCGATTCCGGGTTGTCGGACATCACGGTCCGGCCTGGCGACGTTATTGCGCTCGTGCTCAACGCCAGGGACGGCAATCACACCTGCGACACGACGGTTGTCGACCTCTCCATCGTCGAGCTGGCCGTCCCATCCCGGCGCTGGAACCTGGCGGCCGACGCTGCCGGCGAACTCGCCAGGCCCGGCGTCTGGCGGTTCTTCGCGCTGCCCGCCGACCCGTCGGCGACGGCCGCGCCATCCGAGCCGCCGTTTCGCCTCGCGTCTGACGCCACCTCGGCCCGCGCGTTTCTCGACGAACGCAAGGCGATGGGCCCGCAAACCATCCGCCGCCGGGTGCGCGAGCACCCGGAACAGACGTGGGAAGGAGCCGTTGCGGCCCTGCGCTCGGGCGAGCCGCTGCCGCGGCACCCGGCGCCCCCGTTTGCGCCCGCGATGGAGGTCGACGTCCCGTCCAGTCGGCTGGGCGCCCAGTGGAAGCTCGGCGGCTGGCACATCCTGCGACGGGCCGCGCGCGGGCCTGGCGGCGCCTGGCGGTTCAACGATTACCCGTTCGGCGTGCTGGCGTCGGAGACCTACATGATCCTCCGCGCCCTCGACCTCCAGGGATTCCACAAGGAGGCGGCCGATGGACTCGACCAGTGGCTCGGGCTGCCGGTCGACCCTCGCGTCGTCCCCGGCTCCGGCGGACACCACGCCTGGGCCCTCCCCGACCGGCCGCTCGGCCACTTCGACGGTGGCCACGGCTGCCTCACCCACGCTGAGGGCATCCCCGGCGTGGGCGGGCACATGGACGGCGTCCACGCGATGGGCCCCGGCGCGATCATGTTCGCCCTGACCGAACATGCCCTGCTCACCGACGACCTCGACTGGTTCCGGGCCCACGCCGATCGCCTGGAGGCCAACGCCCGCTGGATCCTCCGCCAGAGGCGCCTCCTCGCGATGAACCTGCCCGGCGGCGATCGCCTCTGGAGCCGCGGCCTTCAGCCGGCCCACGTGGTGACGCCCGACAGCGAACGGATGCATATGCAATTCTATGAGTCGGAGGCTTACTACTGGCTCGCCGTGAAGCGGCTGGCGGGGCTGCTTTCGCGCATCGACCCGGCCCGTGGCGCCCGCATGGACGCCGAGGCCGAGGCCTACCGCAAGGACCTGGTCGCGGCGATCGACCGTTCCATCGCGCTGACGCCCGTGGTGCCGGTGCGCGACGGGACGTATCACTCGTTCATCCCATTCGCCCCGTACGTTCGCGGGTTCGCCGCCGGGGCCTGGGGCTGGAAGCGCTGTCAGGGGCATGTCGGCGCCATCTACTGGGACACCGTGCAATCGGCCGACCCGCTGATCAGCCCGGCCGGACTGCTCGCTCCGCACGACCCTCGGGTGCAGGGCCATCTCGACGTGCTCGAGGACCGGTTGCTGCTCGAGAACGCCAAGGTTCACTCCCGCACCCGCGGTTATGATCCCGAGCGGCACTGGTTCGCGAACGCGAGCTGGCAGTACCAGTGCGGTCTTGAACGTCACGCCAACATCCACCTGGCGGCCGACGATCCGTCCAACTTTCTGCGCTCGATGCTCAACCAGTACGCCGTCGACATCATGCCGGGCGAGTACACCTTCCGCGAGCACACCACGGCGGGCCCGCCCGACAAGATCTACGAGGAGTCGTGCTTCCTCGAACGGTTCCGCATGATGCTCGTGATGGAGGAGGGCCGCACCCTCTGGCTGGCCCGCGCCACTCCGCGCGCGTGGCTGGAGGCCGGCCGGACCATCACCATCCGTCACGCCCCGACCCACTTCGGCCCGACCGGCTACACGATCGTCTCCGATCTCGACCACAGGACCATCCGCGCCACCGTCGACCTCCCCTCGCGATCCGCCCCGGCCCAGGTATGGCTGCGACTGCGCGCACCCCGCGGTTCGCGGCTCACGAGTGTCACGGTCGGCGGCAAACCGTGGACGGATTTTGATCCCACGAACGAGGTCGTCCGCCTGACCGGGATGACCGGCCGGGTCGAGGTGATCGGCCAGTACACCCCGGAGGCTCGGTGACGTTACCGGGGCCGTTCCCCCGATCCGCCACTCAATTCCCCGACCAGTTCATGCCATCGAGATCGTCGATCATCCCGGCCTTCTGAGTCGGCCGCCAGCCCAGCCGTTGCTGCGTCAAGACGCTGGACGGCGGCATGTCCATGCTGGCGAACATACGGAGCCAGCCGAAGTGGGCGGGGGGCTCGTTCGGGCGGATGGAGCCGACCGGGATCTTCAGGCCCCGGCCGATCGCCTCGGCGATCGCTTTCGCCGTCACTCCCTCCTCGGCGACCGCGTGATATCGCGCCCTGGCCGGGCCCTTCTCGAGCGCCAGCCGGTAGACGGGCGCGGCGTCGCGAACATGCACCGCCGGCCAGCGATTGAGCCCATCACCGACGTATGCCGAGACGCCCTTCTCGCGGGCCACGGCGATCAGCATGATGACCAGTCCCTGCTTCTCGGTGTCATGCACCTGCGGGAGCCGGACGACCGACACGCGCACACCCCGCGCCGCGACGGATTCCGCCGCACATTCCGAGGCGGCCCGAGGATTGGGGTGATGAGGGTCGAAGTGGTCCTCGGTCGCGGGTCGACCTGGCCCAGCATTGCCCATCCCGGTCCCGGAGGTAATGACGAGCGGTCGGTCGGAGCCGGCGAGCGCGTCGCCGAGCGCCTCGATGGCCCGCCGGTCCGCCTCGCAGACTTCCTGAAACCTTGAGAAATCGTGGATGAAACCCAGATGAATCACCCCGTCCGATGACGCTGCGCCTCGCCGCAGGCTGTCGAGGTCCTCGAGGTCACCTCGGTGCACCTCGGCCCCGGCGGCGGCGAGCGCCTCGGCGCCGCTGTCCGATCGCGCCAGGCCCACCACCTTCTTCCCCGCGGCGATCAGATCCTGTACCACAGCGGAACCCACAAACCCCGTCGCGCCGGTCACGAAAACTCGCATCGGGAAAACCTCCCTGGTCTCGAACCGAGGCCGAAAGCTCGGCCTTCTGGCTCGCAGGTTAGGCGATCGACCTGATACGATCCATGCTCCTCAGTCCAAAGTTTCTTCGTGTTCGTCCAGGAGTGTCCCATGGACCCGCTCTCCGGCGTGCTTTCGCTGCTGAAACCTCAGAACACGATGTGCGGCGGCTTTGATGTCGGCGGGGACTGGTCGATCCAGTTCCCGCAGCATGAAGGCATCAAATGTTACGCCGTCGTTTCCGGCCGGTGCTGGCTTGCCGTTGACGATGTGCCTGACGCGGTCCATCTGAACGGGGGCGACTGCTTCCTGCTGCCGCTGGGCCGGCCGTTCCGCCTGGCGAGCGACCTGGCAATTCCGCCCGTCGACTTCAGGTCGATGCATAAGAAACCGATGAGCGGTACCATATCCTGCTGGAATGGCGGCGGAGATGTTTCGGGCGTCGGCGGTTATTTCGAGCTGGCGGGCAATCATGCCGGAATCCTGCTGGAAATGCTCCCGCCGATCGTGCATATCAAAAATGAGTCGGATAAATCGGCGTTGCGCTGGTCGATGGAGCGGATCATGCAGGAGCTGCGCGAGCCGCAGCCGGGGAGCATTCTGGTTCTCCAGCATCTCGCGCAGTTGTTGCTGGTCCAGGCGCTGCGCGCGCATCTGGCTGAAGGGTTGAGCACGGAAGTCGGGTGGCTCTTTGCGCTGGCGGATGAACAGATCGGCCCGGCCCTGAGCGCGATGCACGGCGATCCCGCGCACCCGTGGACCTTGCAGGTGCTGGCGGAGCGCGTCGGCATGTCGCGATCGGGCTTTGCCCAGCGATTCAAGGAGACCGTCGGCGCGAGCCCCATCGACTACCTCACGCGCTGGCGCATGCTCCTCGCCGGTGACCGGCTGGCGAATTCCAGCGACTCCATCTCGATCATCGCGCGATCGCTTGGCTACGAATCCGAGAGCGCCTTCAGCACGGCCTTCAAGAGGGTCATGGGTTGTTCGCCGAGGCAATACAGCCGCGGCCGCAATCCCGTTTCCGCCCTGCATTGATCCCATGGCTCCAGGGCTTCGAGGTCAACCGTCCGGCCATCACGGCTTCGCGCGGCCGGACTCGAGAACCAGCACCCAGTCGACCTGGGCGTCCCGCGGGGGTGAGACCGTCGCATCTCCATGGTCATCGGGATGGATCGGGCCGAGTTCGGTCTTTCGACCGGAGACCGCGTCGAAGGCGCGGGCGACGTACGATCGATTCGGCTCCAACCGGTGGATCCTGACGGCCAGCGCGCGCGGCATGTAGACGACCCGGACTGTTCTGGGGACGCCGGCCGCGTACGGGACGAGGAACTCATCGCGGGCGCCGACATTGTGCCCCCACGGTCCCTCGCCGAAGCGGGCGACGACCCGGGCCGGTTCCCATGCCCGGTCGTCGAAAGCCGGATCGCGCCAGCCGTCTGGCTCCGTGGTCGAACTGCGCCAGGACCCGTCCGAGCGGACGACGACCGTCTCGCCGCCACTGAGGTGGATTTCCAGGTTGCACGCGAGCCCGGCGGGGTTCGCTCCCTTCGGTCCCTGCCCGTTCTCCCCACGCACCGCCAGCACGTTCTTGCCGGGCCGCAGCAGGCGCGCGACGTCGGTGAACTCGCGGCCCGACATCCAGTTCGCGTGCGAGCCGACGCGCCGGCCATTCAGGTAGGCCGTGAACTGGTCGTCGACCGTAAGGTGCAGAACGGCACGGTGTATGGTTTTGCCTTCGGGCAATTCGAACGCTTTGCGGAAGAATCGAGCCGCGACCGGGGCGTCCTTCGTCGGATTCCCCTCGGGAAACCAGATCCAGTCGCCCCAGGCGGCGTTGCGCGAACCATCCTCGTTCCAGCTCGCCCACTCGGGGTGCGGCTCGAATCGGTGCCAGGGGTATTCCATCAGCAGGCCCTTACCCATCCCGAGCTGTCCAGAGCCGGGCAGGTTCATGGCCTCGTTCCAGGGGATCGTGCCGTAGTTCCCCCCATGCGGCGACTTGCCGTACGGCCGGTCCTTGCGGTTGAGCTGCCAGATCCCGTTGGCCCCGTATGTGTGGCCCGCCGCGCCCGAGAGCACGTTCGTCCAGAACATCAGGCGCGGGATTTCGGCGGGGATCCGGCCCAGGAGCGCCTCATAGCAGACCTCGCCGTTGAGGACCGGGATGTGGGGCTGGGCATGATACGATTCGCGCAGCGCGCGGATGGTCGGCGCCAGAACCTCGCGCTCGCCGTGGCCGGTCTGGAGCATGTCGAAATCGAGGAGCGTCTGGTCCTTGTAAAGTAAGCGGCCGCTGAGCGGCGGCAGGCCGGTCGGGTGGACGGTGACGGGCCGGCCGAAGGCATTGATCGATCGCAGGGAGCGGATCACGCCCTCCCAATCCGCCGCCTGCTTCTCGCCGCCATAGGGGAAACCCTTGTCGAGGTAGTATGGCAGGTTCACCTCGCCGGCCGCACACCAGACAACCGGCATCGCCCCGTATCGGGCGACGAGGTACCGCCAGTGCTTCTTCATCCGATCGACGCCCAGCCACGGCAGATGGTAGCCCCAGGCGCCGACGATGCAGGGGACGAAGCCCTGGTCGGCGAGGTAAGCCAACCGCTCGTCGGCGCGATCGAAATACTCCGGCCGAATCCGGCTGTAATCCTTTTCCCAGGGGAAGCCGGCCTCGTTGCGGCCGCGCTCGTCGAACGCGGGCATGTCCGGATAGAGCCCGGCGACGATCTGGATGACGTTGAAGCCCTTTTTCTTGCGGTCGGCGGCCAGCGTTTTGAAGCCGTTCGGCCACTCCAGGCGCTCGCAGAGTCCCATCCACCAGGTGTCGCCCAGCCAGAAGAACGGCGTGCCGTCGTGATGCTCGAGGTGGCGATGGTCGGCGGCCACCCGGATCGGTCCGTGCTGGTACAGCGGGTTGTCTCCGCGGTAGGGACGAACCTCGATCGTGCCCGACACGCCGTGCAATCCCGCGTCCGCCGGGTCGGAGCACTCGCTGCGGAACTGGTAGGTGCCGGCCCTCGGCGACGCGAACCGGGCACGCCAGCGCCGGCCGCCCGCCCAGAAGGCCGGCACGCGCAGCTTGCTCCCGTCAGAGCCGGTGAAGACGACGTCCAGCTCGACCTCGTTGAACGGGTCCTTGCGTTCGACCCGCGACGTGAACGTCACCTCCGCGACCCGGTTCGCCTCGACGGCGATCGGCTCCGCGCCCCGGCTCGGCCGGAGGCTCGACCCCATCGCCAGAACCACCAGGACGGCCATCGTGAATCGCGCGGTCGTCGGCTTCAGCCGGGGGAGCGGCTTCATCGGCTTTCCTTCTCGCCAGGGGTATGATCGGCCGGTTGATCGGCCACGGAACGCAGGAAATCGCGGAACAGGATCGTCTCGGACAGGTTGTCGCACTCGTTGCAGTGCTCCCAGTCGGTCCAGACGTATTCGACGCCGACCCAGCCGGGGTAGCCGATCTCGCCCATCCGCTCGATCACGCGGCGATAGTCGATGACATTGTCCTTGAACGCCGCCTGAAGCCGGCCCGGCCGAGCCCCGCGCACGTGGAAGTGCCCGGCGAATGACAGCAGCGGCTCGATCGCGGAATCGGCCAGTCCGGCCCGGGTGAAATGGGTGTAGTCGAGTGTCAGCGTGAGCCCCGGCACGCTCCTCACCAGCCGCTCGGCCGCAGCCGGATCGGATGCGATCGAGCCAACGTGCGCCTCGGTCCCCAGCACGATCCCGCGCCGCTCGGCGTGGGCGACCCGCCAGGCGAGCTCCTCGACGCTCCGACCGAGCGAGGCGTCGTGGGCTTCCTCGTCGAAGTGGACGCCCGGCAGGATGGTGACGTGCCGGCAGTTACACCCCGAGGCATAGTCCAGTGCCTTCAAGAAGGCGTCGCGGGCCTCCTGGCGTCGGGCGGCTTCCGGGTGATTGATCGCGCAGGGGCGGAAGTCCGGCGCCAGTTGCAGGAAGACGTCGGCGACCTCCAGCCCCAGGTCGCTCGCCTTGCGCCGAAGCTGGCTCGCGGAACGCGGCAGGTCCTCGAACTCGCGCGACGGCCAGAGGTGCGAGCGACCCTCGAACAGGCCGATGTCCACTCCCTCGAACCCCAGCATGGCGATCAGGCGCAGCGACTGGTCGTGAGTCAGCAGCGGGAAGGTGAAGTCGGCGCAGGCCAGTCGGAGAGTCATGGCAGGTCGCTCGGCAGGGTGACTTTCGAGGTTTCCCACTCGGCGGCCGCGAGGTAGCCGCCGTCCACGGTCAGCGAGGTCCCCGTCACTCCCGCCGAGTCCTCGCACGACAGGTACAGCACCGATCTCGCGATGTCGTCCGGCGTGAGCGCCCGACCCATCGGCACGCGGTGCAGCCGGGTCGTGAGAGTCGCCGCAGGATCGGCGGTCGCGTGCAGGTGATGGCGCAGCATCGGCGTGTCCGTGATGCCCGGACACACGCAATTGCAGCGCAGGCCAATCGCGGCGTAGTCCAGGGCGATCGACCGGCTCAGCCCGAGGACGGCGAACTTCGACGCCGTGTAGGCCGGCGTACCCGCCTGGCCGACGAAGCTGCTGATCGAGCCGATATTCACCATGTAACTGCGCTCATTGCTCCTGAGGTAGGCGAGGGCGTGCTTCATCGAGAAGAAGATGCTGCGCACGTTGACCGCCATGAGCCGGTCCCATTCCTCGGCGTCGTACTCGTGCAGCAGCCGGCCATGCACCACGCCGGCGCAGTTGACGACGATCTGCAACCCTCCGAACCGGCGGACCGTGCCCTCGATCGCGGCTCGCACGGACTCCTCGCTCGCGACGTCGCAGGGGACAAACAGGGCCTCGCCGCCGGATCCGCGGATCGCGCGCTCGACCTCGCCGCCGCGCTCGGCGTGGACGTCGGCGAGACCCACACGCGCGCCCTCCTCGGCAAACAACCGCGCAGTCGCCTCGCCGATGCCCGACGCCGCCCCGCTGATCCAGGCCGTCTGACCCTCCAACCGACGGCTCATGACGATCCTCCGCAATGTTCCGGGACTCAGAACCTCAGCCGGGTCCACTTCGCCTGGAAGCCTGGCCGGTCGAACACCTCGGGGTTGACGACTCCGTGCGGCCGACGGCCATGCGCCAGGTCGAGCATGCCCTGACAGACGGTGCGGCCGATGTCGCGGAAGAGCTCGTCCGTCCAGGCGATGCTGTGCGGGGCCAGCAGCACGTTGTCGAACTCGCCGAGCGGGTGGGGCCGGGTCACCGGCTCCTCGGCGAAGCAGTCGACGGCCGCGCCGGCGATCCGGCGCCCGCGCAGGACCTCGGCCAGCGCAGCCTCGTCCACGATCCCACCGCGGGCGGTGTTGATCAGGTACGCGGCCGGCTTCATCAGCCCCAGCTCGCGGGCGCCGATGAGCCCGCGCGTCTGGTCGTTCAGCGGGCAATGAACCGAGACGAAATCGGCCGACGCCATCAGGTCGTCCAGCGGCACCAGCCGGACGCCCAGCCGGCTGGCGGCTTCCGGGTCCACGTAGGGGTCGAACGCCATCGGCGGATTCATGCCGAAGCCGGCCAGCAACGGGACGAGCGCTCGACCGATCCCGCCCAGGCCGACGATCCCCAGCGTCCGGCCGCGCAGCTCGCAGCCCATGTAGTTCGCCCGCTCGTGCCAGCGGCCGGTGCGGACGAGGGCGTCCTTCACGCGGACGTGATGAGTCAGCGCGAGCATCCAGCCCACAGTTGCCTCGGCGACCGGGCGATCGACGGCTCCCGCGGCGATGAACAGCACGACGTCCGCGGCCGTGCAGGCCGCCACGTCCACGAGGTCGTAGCCGACGCCGAACCGCCCCACGGCCAGCAGGTCGTCGGCCGATGACAGGCTGAACGCGCTCACGCGCGGCGTCAGCACGATCACGCCCTGAAGCCCGGCCAACTGGTCCGGCCCGAGCTCCGGCCGGTGCTCCGCCAGGTGACTCACCGCGATGCCGGAGACGCCCTCCAGCACGCTCAGCCCGATATCCCGGTACACCGAGCGACCGTCCGGGCCGCGGAAATCGCCGGTCAGTCCCACCGAGAAGGTCGATGCCATGCGTCACTCCCGCGGGGCCGATGCCCCAGAAGGCGCCTCGGGTGCCAGCGACGCCGAGAGGCGCCGGTCCCGCCCGGCGGCCCTGAGGATCCGGTGCAGCGCGCCGAGGAACAGGCCGCCGTCGAGCCCCAGCCCGATCATGCGAAAGCCCTGTTCCCGACGGCGAACCAGGTCCTCCTCGCCAGCCGCCACACCGCCGCAATGCTTCCCGGCGCGCCGGAACTCGTCCTTCGCCGACACGATCGACTCAGCCACTCCGGGGCCTTGCCAATGCCCGCGATACCCGGCCGTCGCCGACAGGTCGGCGGGCCCGAAGAAGAACAGTTCCGTCCCGTCCACCCGGCTCATCGGTTCGACCTGGCCGAGCGCGCGCACCGTCTCGACGATCGGCACCACCAGCACGTGCTCGTTGGCCGTCGCGGTGTGCTCCACCAGGCACTCGCCCCAGCCGGTTGCGCGCTCGGCGCCGATGCCGCGCAGACCCTCCGGTGCGTAGCGAGCATACGCCACGGCCTGACGGAGCTGCTCGGCCGTCTCAATCCAGGGGACGACCACGCCGTCGGCGCCGATGTCGAGTGCCCGCTTGATCAGCCCGCCATTCAGCTCGGCGATCCGCACCAGCGCGACGGTGTCGCTTCGCACGCAGGCCCGCAGGTGCTCGACGACCTCCTTCCAGTCGAGGTGCCCATGCTCGGCATCGATGACGACCCAGTCGAGGCCGAGGCCCACCGCCATCTCGGTGATGCTGGGCGACTCCATCGTGACCCAAAGGCCGAAAACCGGCTCATCGGCGGCGAGCCGGCCCCGCAGTTTGCTGATGGCCGCTGGATTCATGATCTCGGCATGCCTCTTGAAAAGGCCCGTTGCCGGGCGGCCGCCAATCTGATAATCAGTGATCATCACCATAAAGGGGCGCGCGAGGGGGAGTCAAGTGGCTAACAGGAAGGCGAGCGACGGGCCGGCGGCCCATGGCGGCGAATGGCGGGAGACGGTCCGCCGGCTGCTGGAACTGGTCCGCGCGCAGGGCCTGAAGGAGGGGGACCGGTTACCCAACATCCGGCAGCTTGCCACCACGCTCAAGGTCAAGCCGACCGTGGTGCGAGACGCCCTGCTGCAAGCTCAGGTGATGGGGCTGGTGCGGGTCGTGCCGCGCTCGGGAGCCTTTATCCGGTCGCTGAACTACGCTCCGCTCGTGGACGTGCTCAGCGGCACCATCGAACCGGCGCTCATGCAGGCCGACCACAACCTGTTCCACCTGCTGGACGCGCGCCGGGTGCTCGAAATCGAGCTGGTGGGCCGCGCGGCCGAGCGGCGCCGGCTGGAGGAGCTGCTCCCGTTGCGCCAGGCTCTCGAGACCATGACGCGCATCCCCGAAACCCATCAGCGCCGGGATTACGTCGAGGCCGACATCCGCTTTCACACCGAGATCGCCCGCCTAGCCGGGAACGCCGTGCTCTTGACGTTTCAGCAGGCGCTCCTGGGCCTGCTCGGGCCGTACCTTGCCCAACTGCCATGGTCCCCCGAGCGCCGATCGCGGACGGATCGCTCGCATGCGGCGATCTATTCCGCGCTGGTCGCCGGCGACGCCGACGCCGCTCGCTCGGCGATGCGCGAGCACCTCACCATGGCCTACGAGAGCCTGCTGCACGAGGTGAAATCGCTCCCCCTGGAAGTCGAGGGCCGGCGCGGGGATGATGAGGTCCCGCCGGTAAAACGGCGCCAGCGATCGAAGAACCTCGCGAGATAGCGCCGCCACGGTATCAGGGCGCGGCGCGGACCTCCGGTCTTGAGGCGCCGGCTCCATTCTGGAAGAGAGGCTTTATGCGATCGACGCCCTGCCTGCTGGCCACCCTGGTGTTCCTGGCATTCGGCGGACCGGCCCGGGCGGCCGAGCCGTCACGGCCGCCGATCGTGGTCTTCCTCGCTGACGACCTGGGACGGGCCGAATGCTCGCCGTATGGTGGCCGCGAGATCCCGACGCCGAACATGGCCCGGCTGGCGGCCGACGGCATGACCTTCACCCACGCCTTCGTCGCCTCGCCGAGCTGCGCCCCCAGCCGTGCGGCGCTGTTGACCGGCCTGGATCCGATGCGCAACGGCGCCATGCTCAACCACGCGCGGCCGCGGGCCGGCCTGAAGACGTGGCCGGCGTACTTCCACGACCTCGGCTACGAGGTCGTCTCGTTCGGCAAGACCGCGCACTACAACCAGGTCATCGGCTACGGGTTCGACCTCGCCAGCCATTATCGCTATCACGAGGACGATTGCGTCGACGCGGCCGTCGCATGGCTGACGAGTCGCCAGTCGGCGCGGCCGCTGTGCCTGCTGGTGGGCACCAACTGGCCGCATGTGCCGTGGCCTGATCCAGCCGCCGGTGATTCGGCCGGGGGCAAGCTGCCGCCAAACCTGGTGGACACCCCGGCGACACGTAAGGCTCGCGCCCGATACGCGGCCGCGGTCGCCCGCGCCGACCGGGACCTCGGCCTCGTTTACGACGCCGCCCGCAAGCACCTCGGAGCCGAAACCCTGTTCGTCTTCAGCAGCGATCACGGGGCCCAGTTCCCGTTCGGCAAGTGGAACGGCTACGACGTCGGCATCCGCACCCCGCTGATCGTCGCCTGGCGCGGTCGCGTGGCCCCGGGATCCACCAGCGACGCGATCGTGAGCTGGATCGACCTTTTGCCAACCTGCCTGGAGGCCGCCGGCAGCTCACCCCCGCCGGCGATCAGCGGCCGGTCGTTCCTGGGCGTCCTTCGCGGAAAGCGGGCCGCCCACCGCGACGCGGTCTTCGTCACCCACAGCGCTGACGGAAACATGAATCGCTACCCGCTCCGGGCCGTGCGCACCCGGCGCTGGAAGTACATCCGGAACCTTGACCCGACTGCCGAGCATCACACCCACATTGACCGCGGCCGGGCCGGCAGCGACGGCCGGGAGTACTGGGATTCCTGGGTCGAGGCCGCGCGGACCGATCCTGCCGCGGCGGCGACCGTCCGGCGTTATCACCACCGTCCGGCGGAAGAACTGTACGACCTCGCGGCCGACCCGTGGGAGCTCTCGAACCTCGTCGCTGATCCATCCCACGCGGCGACCCTCGCGCGGCTTCGGACCGACCTCGACGCCTGGATGGCCGCCCAGGGCGACGAGGGGCTCGCCACCGAACGCGCCCTGCGCAACCGCCAGACGCCTCCTCGAGCCGCTCGTTAGAACGCATTGCCGTGGGGCGGCTCACCGAATGGACCGCGGTGTCGATCCATCCCGACCCGTCCGGTCGGCCGCAGGAGGCGGCTCGGTCCGCCGATTCGATCCCGGCCGATCCGATCCCGGGGTCGCCGCAGCGCACCCCGGGTCCCGACTTTCCCGTCAGTAGCCACCAGCGCCGACAACCTCACCGCCGTTGCGGCTCCCCAGCGCCTGCCAGACCTGCAAATTGATGGTGCTCTTGACGAACTGCACATGCCCGTCGCAGAGGAGCGAGTTGACGCCCCCCGGGTGCCGGCTGTGGGCCGTGATGTTGTGCGTCAACCGGTCCCACCAGTAGTTGGTCCGATCGCTTTGAGGCAGACCGCCGCGGCAGTCGACGTGCGTGTCATTCGGCGGCCGGACGTGGTTGTACATGCTGTGCCCGGGCGCCCCGAAGAGCCACATGCAGCCCAGCGTGTGCAGCAGCACCAGCCCCGAGCCGCTACAGTTACTGGGATAGCTCACCAGCGGCGGGCCGTTCGACGCGTTGTCGTTTCCCTGCGTCAGGACCATGCCGTCGGTCGGACTGACGCCGTCCCAGGTCTTCGGCCCCGACTGCGATCGGATCGTCTCGCTGACGCAGACCGTCTGCGAGCTGCCGTCGGTGATACTGCTCAGGCCGACCGCCGAGTTCTCGAAGAACACGCCATTCACCGGCAGTCCCAGCGGGTTGCGGGGTGAGACGGCATACGTGTTCCCGGTGCTGATCGGATAGTTGTGCATGGCCTGACCCACCAGGCAGGTGGTCTGGCCGCCGTCGCTCGGGCAGAGCAGCACGCTGAGCGGTGTCAGCAGCGTCGTTGTGTTCTCGGGCTGGAGTCCGGCCTCGCCCGCCGCGCCGGCGTTCGGGTTCGTTTCGGGATTGAGCAGATAATTGGTGGCATTGTACAGCGGCACCTGGTCCATGTAAGCAATTAAATAAGCATAGGCCGAAAAGCATCGCCCGTTGCCGTTGACCAGGCTGCGCAGCCGTCCCGGCGGGAACACGCCCAGCGCGTCGTGATACGTTTGCATCGCCAGGCCGATCTGCTTGAGGTTGTTCACGCACTGGACCCGCCGCGCGGCCTCGCGCGCCGCCTGCACGGCCGGTAGCAACAGCGCGATCAACACCGCGATGATCGCGATGACCACCAGAAGCTCGATCAGAGTGAATCCCCGGGGTCGGGTCATCTGCCGCATTCCTCCTATCAGACGGGTCTCATGACACATGAGCTGCACCGGCGAGATATCTTAGGGCATGCGACCCTCTGGTACAATCCTGTCGCTCGCTGATACGATCCTGTCCGTCGCACACCTGCTGGCAAACCCCGCCCGGGAGTGATGAGTAACGTCGTGTAAATTCCACGCCTGGCGTGTCCGAGATGAGCTTGTCCTCCTCTGACAGCCGTGATAGTCTTAGCTCCGACGTGTGTCCCATGGACGCACTCGGGGCGGCTTCGCTGGGTTTCCGAGCCCGCGGTCGCCGCGATCAGGGCTGGGCTCAGGAATTGAAGACCTTGCGACCCGCGGTTGACGGCGTGATCCGAAGAGAGTGCGCGCCGGGTTTGAGGCCGGACACTCGACCAGGCATGCCGCTGGCCGCGACTTCCGCGAAGTGGTACGGCCAGGATGGCCTGGATCGGGCGCCCTGGGGACCCAGACAGGGATCGTCATGCGCAAGCGCAGCACACGCAGCCGAAGCGATGCTCTGCGCCGCGAGGGCGGTATTGTTCCGCCGGCGCCGGCGCCGCCGCCAATCCAGCCGGCTGCCGGCGATCCTTCCGCCCTGGCCAGGGACCTGAGTAACCGGGGGCTCGCCCTCATTCGCGAGGGGCGGGCGCAGGCGGCTCTCGCCGAGCTGCGCGAGGCGATCGGGCTCGATCCCTGCCTGCCAGGCGCCCGCAACAACCTCGGCATCGCCTTGCAGGTTCTGGGCGACACGGATGCCGCCGAAGCCGAGTTTCGCGCCGCGATCCAGCTCGCTCCCGATTTGTACCCGGCCCGGTTCAACCTCGGGAACCTGCTGCGCGATCACCGGCACGACTACGCTGCCGCCGCGGTCGAGCTCGGCTCGGCGCTTGACCTGCAACCCGGCAACGCCGCGCTCCTGACTCGCATGGCGCAGGCCCTCGAGTGGGACGGTCGCCCCGCGGAAGCCGCGGCTGCCTACGACGCATTCGCGCGCGACTTTCCCTCGGCCGTGACCTCCGCCTTTGAATTCGAACGCGGCCTTCTCAGGCTGAAACTGGGCGATCTTGCCGCCGGTTGGCCGGCGCTCGAGCGCCGCCACGAGATCCCGGTCGCCAACGGCATCCGGATCCGCGACGTCCCGACCTGGCGCGGCGAGCCCCTCGACGGCACGCTGCTGCTCAACACGACGACCGACGGCTACGGCG
>JAKAUH010001129.1 GCA_021818605.1 Planctomycetota bacterium | reverse complement strand
CGAAGATGCCCCGTCGTCGCATGCTGGAACGAGCGGCGTTCGCCGCGGTCGTGCTGCTGGCCGCGGGTTGTCGGGGCCAGGTCGAGCCCGGATCGCCCGCCACCGCGGCGGGCAGCGGCGGCCCGGCGCCGGCTGATGCCGCCACGAGCCAGGCCGCGACCGACGCACCCATTCTACCAGCGAAGCCAACCGTGGCGATCTCGCCCGGGTCGTTCACCATAACGGCAGATGACGCTGGATTGCAACTCCAGGCGGCCGACGCGACCGATCCGGCCGTCGACCGGACCCCCCACGTGACCTGGTCGGTCGAGCCGGCCGGCATCGCGACCATCGAGCCGACGGGATACCTGGGTCCGGCCCATCGCAAGGGCGGTGTGGTGACGGTGAAGGCCGCGACGCCCGGCGCCAGTGACGCCCCGCCGGCCGAGGCCCGGGTGACGATCGAGCCGAGATCCTCACGATCGTGGGACTTCGGCGAGGACATCGTGCCGATCCTGACCCGGATGGGATGCAACACCGGCTCGTGCCACGGCCGGCTCGAGGGCCAGAACGGCTTCCACCTGTCGCTCTTCGGCTACGACCCTGGCGGCGACTACCAGGCGATCGCCCGCGACGGCGGCCAGCGGCGGATCTCCCGGATGGCGCCCGAGGCCAGCCTGTTTCTCGTCAAGGCCAGCGGCCGCGCCCCGCATGGGGGCGGCCAGCGGCTGTCGACCGGCTCGCCCGAGTATCAGACCCTGTTGCAATGGGTCCGCGATGGAGCACCCGAGCATCAGGGCAAAAACCACGGAATCGTCCAGGATGTCCGGGTCGAGCCGGGCGGCGATATCCACCTCGGCGAACCGGGCGCAAGGCAGCTCCGCGTCGTCGCCAGGTACGCCGACGGCCACATCCGCGACGTCACTCGCCTCGCGTTGTACAAGCTCAACGACGACGGATCGGCGTCGGTCACGCCCCAGGGCTCGGTGAGCCTGAATCGCCGCGCCGAGGTCGACCTGATCGTCCGGTACGAATCGCGCGTGCTCGCCACGAGGATCTCCACGGTCATCAACCCCGAGCTGGCGTTCGACTACGCGAAGCTCAGGCGGCGCAACTTCATCGACGACGAGCTGTTCCGGCGGCTCGAGGCGCTCAGGGTTCCCCCCAGCGGCCCGGCCGTTGATGCGTCGTTCCTCCGCCGCGCGTCGCTCGACCTGACCGGCGAGCAACCCTTGCCCGAGGAGATCCGCGCGTTTCTCGCCGACAGGGACCCGGAGAAGCGGATCAAGCTGGTCGATCGCCTGCTGAAGAAGCCCGAGTTCGTCCGGTTCTGGCGGATCAAGCTGGGCGATCTGCTCCAGATCAGCACCGCCCGGCAGGGGACCGGGGCGCCCCGGTATCAGACCTGGATCGACCAGTCGCTGGCGAAGAACCGGCCGTGGGATGAGGTGGTCCGCACCCTCTTGACCGCCGTGGGCGACCCGCTCGACTTCGACAACGGCGGGCCGGTCAACTACGCGATGGACACGCGGTCGCCCACCGAGCAGGCCGAGATGACCGCGCAGCGCTTTTTGGGCCTGCGGATGCGATGCGCCCAGTGCCACGATCATCCGTTCGACGTCTGGACGCAGGACTCCTATTACGGCCTGGCCGCGTTTTTCGCCAGGGTTTCACGCGGCGGCGGGGGTGGCGGACCCGGCATGATGATGGGTCGCGTCAAGGTGACGATCGACCCCAAGGGCCAGGTCATCCACCTGCGGACCAGGAAGCCGGTCGAGCCCCGGCTGCTCGATGGCAAGGTCGTGAAGGTCGCCGCCAACGAGGATCCGCGCAAGGCGCTGGCCGCCTGGATGACGGCCCCCGACAACCCCTACTTCTCGCGGGCGATGGCCAACTGGGTCTGGGCCCAGCTCTTCGGCAAGGGCCTGGTCGACCCGCCCGACGACATGAGTCGGTCGAATCCTGCCGTGCACCCGGCGCTCCTGAATGCCCTGGCGAGGCACTTCGTCGAGCACAGGTACGACCTCCGTGACTTGATCCGGACGGTGATGGTCTCCGAGACATACGGCCTGTCGTCGGCCCCGGTGAAGGGAAACGAGAAGGACGCCCGGCTGTTCTCGCACCACATCCCGCGCCCGCTGACGGCCCACCAGATGGCCGATGCACTGGCGCAGGCCACCGACGTGCCGAACGTCTTCACCAACGACATCCGCCGCGGCCGCGGCTCGGAACGCCGCGCGATCGACGTCACCGATCCGACGAGCAGCAACCAGATCCTCGACGCCTTCGGCCGCTGCCCGCGGACAAGTGCCTGCGCCGCCGCGCCGAAGCCGACCCTGAGCGTCGGCCAGGCGCTTCTGCTCATCGGCGGCGATATCATCGAGAACAAGGTTGAGAACCTCAACGGCTACCTGGCCAGCGCTCGCAAGCTCGAGCTCGAGCCCGAGGAGCTGGTCGAGAACCTGTACCTGCGCACGATCTGCCGGCCGCCCACGCCCGAGGAGGTCTCGCGCTGGGCGGCCGAGTTGAAACAGGCCGGGTCGCGCCCCGAGGTGGCCGAGGACCTGTTCTGGGCCCTGCTCAATTCACGGGAATTCGCGTTCAATCATTAGTGGCAGGTGGCAAGTCGAAGACCAGCCAGCCCTCCGTCGCCCGCCACTTCTCACTATCCCTAGCTCCTACCCGGGAGGCCATCCGATGTCCCGATCTGGACACGAGAACGATCAGCCGCGTCGGTGCGGCGGGCCGAGCCGCCGCGAGGTGCTTCGGGTGGGCTCGCTGGGGTTCCTCGGGCTGGGGCTGGACGAGCTGTTCCGGCTCCGGGCGCAGGGCGGGGACGGCGCGGGTGATGGGACCGGGTCGCGGTCGAAGGCGCCGGCCGAGGTGAAGGCGAAGAACTGCATCTTGATCTGGCTGGCGGGCGGTCCGTCGCATCTCGACACATTCGACCCCAAGCCGAAGGCGCCGGCGGACGTCCGCGGCGAGTTCAAGCCGATCGCCACGTCGGTCCCGGGGCTGGAGATCAGCGAGGTCCTGCCGAACCTGGCGAAAGTGATGAACCGCGTGACACTGATCCGGAGCATGACCTCGCCCGAGTCGGACCACGGCCGCGCCTCGCAGCACCTGCTGTCCGGATATCGGCCCTCGCCGGCCATCGATTACCCCGGCTACGGCAGCGTGGTGGCAAAAGCACGCGAGGCGAGGCGGGGGATGCTGCCTCCTTATGTCGCGGTGCCGGACATTCCGATGGCCGGGGGCAGCGGCTATCTGAGCCCGGCGTATGACCCGTTCGAGGCCTCGGGCGACCCGAACACGCCGGGCTTCCGGGTGAAGAACCTGACGCCGCAGATCGGA
>JAKAUH010000671.1 GCA_021818605.1 Planctomycetota bacterium | reverse complement strand
CGTCCAACGCGATGATATCCGGCGGACCACCTACGGCCGATCCGGCCGTCCCGGGGGTCCGCGACGAGGCTGCGGGACTTCCGCCGGTCGGCGAACCGCCCGCCGCGATCGCCGGCCCCGGCCTCTCGCCCGCGCCCGCGGACGCCGCCGTCAGCCCGTCCTCAGGCGCCGCCATGAACCCCGCCGCGGCCGCCCGGCCACCGGCCTCCGATCCGCTACTCGGACCAAACCCCGAGCTGATGCCCGAACTCCCGCCGCTGCCGGATTCGCTCCCGGCCGCGTCGAGGCCGGCCGCCGCATCGAAGGCGCCCACGGCCACGGCGGCGCCCGGCGGGGTGTCGGCCCCCGCGCTCGATGGGCCGGCGCTCACGCCGTCCACCCATCCGGCCGGCGCTCCGCCGGCACTCGACCCGCCCGCCGCCAATCCGGCCGCGGGCGCGGCGACGCCCTCTTCGGATTCCCCGCCGGCTCTCGCGCCCGGCGGCGATCCGCCGGCGCTCGGGCCGCCGGCGGCCTCGAATACACTGACTCCGCCTTCGGCCGATCCGCCGGCCGGCGACCGACTCGCCGACCTGCCGCCGCTCGAACGAGTGCCCGACGCCGAGGCCGCTTCCACCCGCGCCGCCGTCGTCCACCGCGCGATTGCCTCGAGCTTCTCGGGGGTCCCCGTCCGGCGCGCCTCGGCGCGCCGCGACGTCCAGGTCCAGCGCGCCTCGATGCCGGCGCCCGGCGAGTCCACCCAGCGACCGCCCCTCTCGCGGGCGAAGCAGGACGCCAGTCTGTCCATGCGAACGCCCATCTCCCGGTCCAAGCGCGATGCGGGCTTCCCCGTCGCGCGGGTCGGCGACGAGGTGATCACCTGGAACGATCTCCAGTCCTATGTCCTGGATTTCCTCGCCTCCCAGCATTTCACCCTCAGCAGGGTGCCGCCCGAGCAACGGCTTCCTCTGTACCGCGCACGGCTCGAGGAGATGATCGATCAGACCCTGCTGGTCCAGGAGGCGAAGCACATCCTCAAGGACTCCAAGCATTTCGACCAGTTCAGCAAGGAGGTTGATGCCTACTGGAGGGAGCACGAGCTCGAACAGTTGAGAATCCAGTACCATGTCAGCGACGACCAGAAGCTGCGCGAGAAGTTCAAGGAGATGGGCCAGTCGCTCGACGTCCACTACAAGTCCTTCCGCCGCGCCGCCATGGCCGAGAACTTTCTCTACGCCAAGCTGAAAAACAAGGTCAAGGTCGATCTCCCCGAGGTGCGGAAGTACTACATGGAGCATCGCCGCGACGCGATCTACCAACGGCCCGCCGCGATCGTCTGGCACGAGATCGTCATCGATGCCACGAAGTACCCCAACCGCGACGACGCGAGGCGCAGAATCGAGGCAATCCGCGCGGAGCTCGGCCAGGGCGCCCGCTTCGAACCGCTCGCCAGAACCCAGAGCGACGGACCGTCCCGTTCCCGCGAGGAAGGCGGCCTGATGGAGACCACACCCGGCTCGTACGGCGTCCAGACCGTGAACGCCGCCCTCGGCTCGTTGCCGATCGGACAGGTCAGTGCCGTCCTGGAAGGACCCGACAGCTTCCACATTGTCCGCGTCGACGCCCGACGCGCGGCTGGCCCGGCGCCCTTCGAGGAGGTCTATGATGATATTCGCACCAAGCTGCTCGACCAAAAGAAGCTGTCTGAACGCGCGGCCTTCATGGGCAAGATCCGCCGCGAGAACCCTGCGGAAATCTTCCTGAAGTAGCCATAACCCGCTCGTTCCACACCACCCGCTCTCCCCGTGCAGCCGCGGCCATGACCGTCTCTCGCCTTGCCGACCTCCCTGGCCCGACATCCCTTGGCCCCGTCCACGAAGCCAGGACCTCCTCGGGGCTGCCTCCCCTGGCCTTCAGCGGCTGCCGACGTCCCTTCGCCCCGTCCACACGAAGCCAGGACCGGCGTTTCCCCTCGCTCATTCCCTGGGCCCTGGAACTGGCCCACGTCCCGGGTCGAAAGAACTCGCGGGTCTCCGACAGATTTCCGTGGCTGAGGCTTGACAATTCTCGCGATCCGGTTATTTTGAAGGTGTCGGCAGTGAAGCTTCCGAGAAGCCTCTCCTCCGGCCGGGGTGTCTACCCCGTTCATACTCGGCCTCTTCTCTGTTCCGGCCCCGTCGATCCGTAGCAATACGGCTCGGCGGGGTTTTTCATTGGATTTGCGCTGAGCTGACCTGTGAACGACGTCGTATGGCGCGGAGCTAGCCCGGTCCTCACCGCCGACCTGGCCGGCCGAACGTGGCGGCTGACGCTTGATGACCCACGTCCCGGCCTGAGCTGGTCGGATGCGGGCGACCAGGCCAGGATCCTGACTCTCGACCACGTCGCCGGCTCGGACCGCCGCGATCCATCGGCGTTCACCCGGTCTTCGCTCGTCTCCTGGGGCCGCCACGGCACTCGCCTCGAGGCCACGTTCGCCCCGCCCGCCTGGCCCGGCCTCAACGTCCGCGCCGCCTGGAGCCCGACCGCCGACAGGGCGGGATTCGACCTCGAGGTTCAGGTCGGGATGACCTCGACGGCCGTGCTCCGCCAGCTCGAGATCGCCGTGAGAAGCGTCTGGTGGCAGGAAACCGACAGCCCGCCCGACACCTGGGCGTATCACGTCGAGCCGCGCGACGCTCGTTCCGCCGCGCTCTCGTACGACGGCCGCGAGCCCGCGGAATTGCTCCAATCGCTGACCACCCGGCCGGTCCCGTCGGCATCGCCCCACCCGTTCGCGCCTCGATTATTTCCCGTCGCCTCGCCCCCGCCCGGCTCCGTCTACGCCGAGATGGTCCAGCCCGATGACTGCGCCCGCCGGATCATCGGCGAGCCGCGGGATGCCGGAGCCCAGGGCAGCTCCTGGACCGGCTATGGCCTGTTCGGCCACGACCTGGAGAAGGGCGTCATCCTGCGCGGGCGGATCCGTGGATGTTGGATCGAATCCAGCCGGCCCGATCAGGAGGCCGCGCGCCGTTACGAGTCGTTCCTTAACGAGCCGCCTCCGCTGGGGCCCTGAAGGATCCGGAGAGGGCGGAAGCCGGCTACGGGTCCTCGAAGGCCTGTCCCATGCTGCTGGAGGCACCCCTTCGAAAACGCGAGGGCCGACTTCGGTCTCCTGACCGGCCTTCGCTTTTTGAAACCAGGGTCTTGACGCAGCCCCGCCCGTCACGAAATACGACTTCACTCGGAGCAGAGGCAACGCACGCAAGCAGGTCCCCCAAACGAGGTCTCAGGAGGTCTCAAAAAGGAGGTCTAAAAAGGAGAGTCTGTCGCAGGGAGACCGGGCCGGAGTCTGAGGCCGGGAGGAACGCGGCCCA
>JAKAUH010000519.1 GCA_021818605.1 Planctomycetota bacterium | reverse complement strand
GCTGGTGCCGCTGACGCTCTGGCTCAGGATCGAATCGCCAGTCGCCGGGCTGACCAGGCTGAACTCGCTGGTCGAGCCGGTCGTCCACGAGACCACGGGGGACTGTCCAGCGAGCGTCAGCGAGACGCCTGCGCTCCGGTTCGTCGGGACAATCGCAGGCGAGACCGCGAAGGGCGCGGTCCCCATGTAGATCGCGAACGTGGTCCGGCGCGGCTCGAAAATCTGCCAGGGGTTGGCGGTGAAATCGGCGACCTCGGCGCCCGAGAACGCGCGGTTGTACCAGAGGGCGACGTACTGAACCGGCCCATCGAACTGGGTGGCCTTCCCGTTGAACAGCGTCCCCACCACGGTCGGTGGGAGGACGGGCAACACCGTCGGGTTCGCCTGACCGAAGAGACGGCCGTCGCGGTAGACCGAGATGCCGGTCGCACTGACGGACTCGCACACGACGGCGATGTCGTGATAATTGCCGTCGAAATAGTTCGAGAAATAGTTGCCGTTGGCGGTCGTACCGTTACCCGTCCCGACGACAAAACTGGGGTTCTGGATCTCCACCTGGATCTTGGCCCCTCCCGCGTCCAGGAGCTGGAAGAGGGTACCGTTCCCTGTGTTTTTTGCCAGGGCCCCAGCGGCGAACGTGAAGACGCCCGATTCGAGCGCCAGGTCGGGGCGTGTCCCCAGGTTCAGGCAGTTGTTGGGATATCCCGCATCCCAGGCCATCCCGCGCGGCGTGGAAGTCCACGCGGGAAAGGTCGGCACGCCCGGGGTCGTTACCGGGCCCGGGCCCCAGCTCGCCGCGAGGTCGTGAGGGAGGCCGCTTCCCTCGTTAAGGGCCCAGAACGACACCAGGCCGCGCGCCATGGGGTGTTCGAAATCGATCGGGTAGCCGATGGGCGGCTTGGTCTGCCAGCGGGCGCCGAGCATGTTGTAATCCCGTGAGGTGGTTCGGGGCGGAACAAGGGAAGCGGAGGAAAGGCGGGAATTACTGGATCGCGGTGATCTTGTCCACGGTCATGCTGACGGTCACCGACTGCGCGGTGTCGGTGTTGCTGGCCGCGACAATCCACTTCGCGGGGCCAAGTAGTAGCAGGCTGGAGTAGTCGGAGTTGGCTGTCCAGGTCAGCGTGGCGGGATTTGCGGGACTGCATGTGAACGACGGCGTCTGAGCGATCAGGTAAACCGCGTCGCTCTGGGCGTAGGCGTTAATCGTGGCGGAGCATGCGATCGACTGCGGGCCGGTGCCCGACGGCGCGGCGGTGAGCGTGACAACCTCGCCCTGGCCGCTCGTCGCCGAGATCAGGGCGACATGTTGATTCTGGTGCAGGCCGACCGCGACTGAGAGGGGAAGCGACATGGCACCCGCGGCGATGGCTGCCGAGAGCGTGATCGGAGCGCTGGGACCTGCCGCATAAGCCTTGTAGGCACCAAACGTGGTCGCGGCGGTCGGAGCGGTAGCGCCGGTCACCAGTTCGCAGGTGACCTGGCCCTCGACGCAGGTCGAGAAGTCCAGGAACGCCGCAACAGTTGAACTCTTGGCAACGGGCATTCCGTTCATGACGTTCCCGGGCGTCCCGGCTGAATAAACGGGCGATGGCATCTGGAACTTTCTCCTCTTGCAAGGATGTTATCTTTTGGTCACACTTTGATCCGCTGCTTTGACGGATGGTCAGGCGATGGCAAAAGCCATAAGGCTGTCAACAGAGGCAGGCCCGGCGACATCTGCCGTCACGGACACCGTGGCGGTGCCCTGATCGTGGCCCGATTCATTCACGGCCCTGACAGCGATGGTGTAGGTTACCCCTCCAGTAAGTGAGGGGAGATCCACCACGAAGGCATTGCGAACGCCGGCGGCGAAGGGGACGGAGGCCGCCGGCGCGGAATCGTTCGGCACGCCGCCGGTGCCCAGGTAGATGTTGAACGCAGAGGGTGCCTTGGGACCGCGGGTCGGGGGATACAGCCATTCGACTCGTATCGAACCGCCGGGTCTCGCGAAGGCACGCAGGCCCAACGGCGGCGCCGGACGATTGCTCACGTCATTGCCGAACTCGTCGATGACCACGGAAACGGCACAGTCGAGGTTCTCCTCTTCGCCGCCGGTGTCGTAGGCCCTGACGCCGAACGACCAGGTACCCGGACCGAGCGTTCCGGACGACCAGGATGTCCCAGAGGACGCCGCGATCGGCGCGGTGTACTGAATCGGGTCGCCAGCGCCGCTGTTGGCGTAGACGTGGTAGGCGACTGCCATGGGTATCGGTCTCGTGTTCGGTCGCGGTTATCGGCTGAGTCGGGTCGAGAAGATGGCGGTGGGCTCGGCCGAATTGCCGTAAGCGCCCCAGCGGAGCTGGATCCGGCTGACGGCGTCGTCGTAGCGCTGGCGGCAGCGGGTGACCTTGCGGTCGAAGTCGCCGCTCGCGGTGCGGGACTCCTGGGTGTAGCGCTCGAGCAACACCGAGTAAACGGTCGCGACGCGGAGGACCTGGAGGTCGTAGATCCACGACGACGACCGGAAGAGTCCGGCGACAGTGGAGTCGTCGATGGCGAACCGTTGCTTCAGCTCGTAGGACGCTTCCTCGATCTGAGGGTCGAGCGTGTTGATGGTAAAGGTGACGCCTGTGAGCCCCGCCGCCGGCGCCGGCGGCATGCCGACGTTCAGCGGCTTGTAGGGCCGCCGGAGCGTGACGCTGTTGCCCGAGACGCTGTCCACTGCCAGGAAGACGCCTCCGCCGGGGAACTGCGACTTGGGCGCCGTCAGCCAGACGACCTGATTGGGACTGACACCATTGGCCTGGAAGCCGACCGAGACGGAGGTCAGCACCCACGGCGATCCGGGGGCGAAGACGCCGTCACTGCCCGCGGCCATCTGCTGCCAGGACGGCGTCAGCGAGGCGAAATCGCCCCCGGCGTGGACGAGGATATCCTCGTCGCTGGCATACGTGGGGCTCGTCTGCGATGGGACGCTGCTCATCGTGATCCCTCGGGTCGTTCTGCGGGCGGGCCGGGCTGAAGCGACAGGGCGTGAAAGGCCCAGCGGCCGATGCGATCGCGGTGGCGGTACTCCCAGCGGTCGATCGATTCGGCGAACGAGGGCCCTGTGCCGATGGACCGAAGCTCGTTGATCGCCTGGGCGGTCAGGTGGACGGCGTCGAGCCAGAGGCGGCGATCGGAGGGTGCTTCGGCATGCGGCATACCAGGGCATTCACCGGGTAGTCGCCCGACCAGACCGGCCCGCAGTGCCAGAAGATGCCGGCCGGCCTGCGTCATCCGACCAGACTCGGCCTCGGATCGCGCCGCGGCCAGATGCCGATCGAGAAACGCGGCGATTCGGCCCGACCTGGTAGATC